>NZ_JADPRX010000022.1:0-63851 GCF_017347125.1 Sporosarcina sp. E16_3 | reverse complement strand
ATTCTCATCTATATAAAAAATAAAGGGGATATTCTTTATGACAACTTACCTTTCTGAGTACGCACACTTCACAAACAAACACGATCTAGACGCGGCAACAAGGCAACATGTACTCACGAATTGGGACGCTATGAACCAAACCGAGCGGGCTGTTCTTGATATGATCCGTCGTTACTCCGTCAAATACGGCGCTGCACATTTGAAACACGAAACAATCGAAAAGGCCATCAAGAAATCCAATGCAACTGTACGACGCGCAATCCGCAAATTAGAAAAGCTCGGAATTATCGAACGCATTCACTATATCCGCCCTGTTATGAGCGGTCTAGGCGCTAACATTTACGTCATTAAACCTACTAGTGACCAGTCGAAATTGAACACCCCGAAGAGTGATGAAAAGCCTACTGCCAGTAAGGCGGAAACCGCGAAACCGGAAACCGAAGCTTTTCTTTCTAAAGCGATAAATACTAAAGACCTTAAAAGAACGTCTCCTGCGGAAATTGTGCCTACTACACTTTTTGGCAGGATGAAATCTCATCTTTCTTCAACCATCGGAGAAAGTAAATTAGCACGTGATTTTTACGGCGTCTACCGGAAACAGTCCCTGCAAATGTTAAAATTCAGCATCCACGAAGACAAAGGGGAGCTGTTCGAGCAATTGGCCATACAGGCCCTCCGTATTGCTATTCAAACTACCAAATCGAAAACTATCCGGAATCTACCCGGTTATTATTCAGGAGTTTTGCGCGAACTCATCGGCAAAGCTTTATTTAGCGACGCATTCATGGATTATGACGTATCCGTTGAGGGCTTTTTCTACCGGTAGTTCAATTCAGTTTGAGGAATAATTGTGCCAAGATTTTTAAGCAGCATGTCGATGCAAATTTTATGCTGTGCACGAACGGTACGATTAGTTATACGCAAATCCGCAAGAACAACGATTATTACCAATTAATAGATGATAGGAAGCTGGGAATTCCTGATTTACACGCTGTACTTCAATGGCAAATTCTTCGCTATCTTTTGGTACTGTCGATAGAACATCGGCCTTTTCCTGCGTATCAATATGGGCTCCAGGTGGTACGAATCGATTCTTAGCGATTCGTACACCGTTTGTCACGACTGCATTGTAAGAAATAAAAGCACCATTTTCAACAATAGCATTATAAACAATAGACTTGAATCCGACAAAAACGTCATTTCCAATGTAAACAGGACCATGAATCAGGGCTCCATGTGCAATCGTCACTTTATTTCCAATGAAGATAGAATAACTATATTTGCCCAGGGAAATACGTTTATCTACTAACCCATGCAAAACTACACCTTCTTGTAGATTAACAGTAGAGCCAATATGAAATGGGGCTCCTTCGTCTGCGCGAACACTTACATTAGGGGCAATATACACATTATCCCCAATGAAAACATCGCCAATAACGCTCGAAAACGGGCTAATAAGCGCTGTTTCATCAATCGATGGATATCGTTGAACTGGATTAAAAGACGTGATTGGATTTGGACTAATAAACGGCTTAAAACAATTGTATTCTGAATCACTATTTCCTCTCAATCATGCACCCCTTTTTTATTTTTATGTCTAGGCATTTTATGTGACTGGGAATGATTATAGTCAAAACATCGAGCGTCTGTACACGTTACTATTAGTGGTCGATGCCCGTGTTGGAAAACAAAAATCCCTCAGTTTTTAATCTGAGGGATTTTTTCAATCTCATAATCCATTCTTATTACTTTCGAGTATTTCCTTAATCTTTTTCAGGTCTTTATTGTTTGCCCTTTTCATCATCGTGGACATAATCGGAACAAATATCTTTGAAAAGCCTGTTGGATTCCCTCTGTTCCGTAAAGTCATCCGTGTACCATTTTCGTCAATAGCTTCCCATGTATAGGTTGTCTCCATCGGAAATGGACCGTCTGCAATTCTCATGATAAGTTTTTGATGCAGTTTATACTCTACAATCTCATTAACGCATTCTAATTCTCGTCCAAGGAATTGCGCTTTAAATGCGATACGAGATCCAATTGTCAACGGTTTTTCAGTTTTTCATTCAGCCGAATGAATATTTACATACCACTCAGGTGCATTGTCTGGGATTGCTGCATCTCCGAAACTTCCTCAACTGTGCGCCGAATGATTATTTCTGTAAAAGCATTTACCATAGTTGATTCCCCCTGGGATGAACGTTGTTTAGTTTGTTGATGAATTAATGAACAGCACCTGTGCTTAACACAACGACAAACATTTCGTATGACTTAATAAACATACACAAAAGCCAAAGCTTTACCAATTCTTCTGACTTCCATTTTATCATTATGTAATTGTATTGTGTTTTCAGAATACCTTGATGCAGTGTGGTACCTGATATTATCAACCTATCCGTTTCATGTATCGAAAACGCATTCACTACTAAAACTTTATATTGTTCATCCCTAATAAGGTGACATGTGCAAGAAACTATTTTCCTTAACTACAAAAACATACCCTTTTTTATTTAGAAACCACTTTCTTATCTAATAACTTTACACATTTGAACATTTGTTCTATCATAAACATAAGCTTATGTTTATGATAGAACATAATTATTTCGAAGGAGTATTGCATAGACATGAAATGTTTGAATTTAGCTATTCAAGAAGTTGAGAACTTGGAATCCGGTGAGGTTTTTTTAGTTAAAGACCTGTTTAAAGGCTATGAATGGAACCGATTGGACACAGGAGAACGGAGGTCACTTGGCGCTTTATTTTTAAAAAAGGTAAGACATGACGACTTGCAAACAGTAGTGGAAGTTGGTTTGAAAAGCAGTGCAAATCAACAGCAATATATAAAAAAATAGTTGATTAATTTAAGTTTTAAACAATTCAGTAAATGGAGTTGAACTATCTTGTGTAGCAAAAAACCCACCGTCATTGATATGTTTTGTGGCTGCGGTGGTTTATCAAAAGGATTTATTGATGCTGGATATGAGGTGCTATTGGGAGTTGACAACAACATTCCAGCACTCAAGACTTTCAAAGAGAACCATGATGGTGCCGTAGCAATGGATGGAGATCTATTTCAAGGTTCTACTATATTGGAAATGGCTAGTCTTACTAATAATAAAAGTATTGATTTGATTATTGGAGGACCCCCATGCCAAGGGTTTTCGCTTACCGGCAAACGCGATGAAAATGATGAGCGCAACAAGCTGTTTCAAGCTATGGTGAATGCAGTAGATTTCTTTCAACCAAAAGCATTTGTGTTAGAGAATGTACCTGGCTTGGCCACTTTGTACAACGGAAAAGCGAAAGAGGCCATTATCAAAGAGTTTACTGATTTAGGATACACAATAAGTTATGAAGTTTTATACGCTCCCGATTATGGAATCCCGCAGATCAGGAAACGCCTATTCATTGTTGGTTTGAAAAACGGCATGAAATTTGAATTTCCAAATCGTGTACATAATCCAGATAATTATGTTACTTGCTCAGATGCCATTAGCGATTTGCATGACTTTGAGGATGATCTGGGTAGTAATGTCAGCGAGTATTTAACTCAGCCGAAAACCGCTTACCAAAAGAAGATGAGAAAGAGAGCAACCCATTTGTATAACCATTTGGGTACAAATCATACACTAGAAGTAATCAATGTGATTTCGCAAGTACCTGAAGGTGGAAATCACAAAGATCTGCCACCAGGGGTGGGAGAAAGCCGTAAATTTAATGAAGCATGGACCCGCTATCACAGTCAAAAACCATCGAAAACCATCGATACGGGCCATAGAAACCATTTTCATTACAGGTATAACCGAGTGCCTACCGTTAGGGAAAATGCTCGTTTGCAATCTTTTCCTGACGATTTCTTATTCTATGGAAATAAAACTGAGCAATATAAACAAGTTGGAAATGCTGTACCTCCGTTGCTTGGCTATCATTTGGGACTGCAACTAAAAAAATATTTATATTCAGATGGGAAAAAACAATGAAGCAATATAACTTTATCGATATTTTCGCAGGTTGTGGAGGACTTTCAGAAGGATTTGAAAGAAACAGCCGTTTTAGAATGTTGGCGGCCGTTGAGTGGGAAAAGCCTCAAGTTCATAACTTAATAAATCGTCTATCTGTGAAATGGAATATGTCCGATGCAGAAAACCGAGTGTTAAGGTTTGATATTCAGCGAACAGAAGAACTATTTGAAGGTTGGTTAGATGATATTGATTATGGAACGCATGATGGATTGGATTCCCTCATTAACAATCAATCTTTGGATCTGATTATTGGCGGTCCGCCATGTCAAGCATATTCAATGGCAGGTAGAATAAGAGATGCGAATGGAATGCGTGATGACTACAGAAATTATTTATTTGAAAGCTATTTAAAGATTGTCAGAAGATATCGTCCAAAAATCTTTGTTTTTGAGAACGTTCCCGGAATTCTAAGTGCTAAGCCGGGAGACATTCCCGTTACCGATCTAATTAAAAAGCAAATTGAAGACTCCGGCTATGAAATAATAGAGGATTTAAAACAATTCGCGCTAATAGACTTGTCCGAATACGGAGTGCCACAAAAAAGAAAACGCGTCATAATCATTGGATTACGTAAAGACCTTTATCCGAATATTCAAGGGCTGTTGAAATCATTCTATACGGAGCTCTTGCCCAAGTATAAGGAAAATGAAAAAAATGTGCATGATGCCATTGCCGACCTTCCGAAGCTACTCCCTTTAGATAAAGACCTAAAGGTTGGAGGTAAGAAATACTCCCATGATTTCACCTCAGCAGTTGCAAATCACGTTCCACGATTTCACAACCCACGGGACATAAAAATTTTCCGTTTGCTCTGTGAAGATATCGAAAGCGGTCGTTGTAAATATGTTTCAAGTGAAGCTTTGAAACAGGTCTATACCGAGATGACAGGAAAGTACTCAAATGTGCATAAATACTACGTATTACGGTGGGACAAGACGAGTAATACGATTCCAGCTCATTTATATAAAGATGGGTTGAGACATATACATCCCGATTCCACGCAGGCCCGATCAATAACTGTCAGGGAAGCCGCTCGACTGCAAACATTTGATGATGATTACGAATTTATTTCTAGCACTGGCGACAATTATAAGATGATAGGTAATGCTGTTCCACCTAAGTTTTCAGAAAAACTTGCTTTAGCATTAGAGTCGATATTATAAACTTTGGAGAAGCTTAAAAAGCTTCTCTTTTTTCATGTTACAATTGGTGAAATGGAAAAGGAGGTTAATACTATGACATACTATCTAAAAAAGTTAGGCCATCAAGAATTAGGAAGTATTTCTAATCCTGGGGATACACCATCCCGTGGAAGATACATATATATTTCCAAAGATCCGAGCGTTCTCTCATTTTTCCCACCACTTTCCGAAGCAGTAAAAAATGATTCATCATTGCTTCCAATCATCCCTTTATACGCTCGTAATCTTGAAAAGATTTACTGTAATTACATTTATCATAATGATAAATTTCATGGTAGCACATCAGCAAGACCAAGAAATGAATTTAGAATCTACTTAAACAATGCATTGGAAATGGACCATTACATATTCCAAACCAACGACATCATTGTATTAAAAAAATCTATAATCACTATAGAGGAAACGGAAGTTACAAACGAAATAGAAACGCAAACTGTCTATTACGCGGATAGAGTTACTCCCGCAAACACAGAACTGTATCAAATGTGTGAAAACATTATTGAATCATCTAACATTAAGGGTGCACATGCTATTTTTGAGGGGCGTCTGGAGAAATTTGAAACCAATATTTTATATCGCAAGGAAGTTCCTTTACGTACGGTTGTAGACTCAAGTGTTACAAAGAAAATACAAAATTCAGAAACCAGACTTTCGGACTTATTTACACCTACTAGCTTTAGGGATTTTACAATGGTAGCTTATGAAAATAGATGTGCTGTAACCAGAAACGTTATCCAGTACGGAAAATTTCTAAATTTAGAGGCTGCACACATTATGCCAAAAAGTCATGGAGGACTTTACATGCCTAACAACGGCTTAGCATTAAGTCGCGACATTCATTGGTCGTTCGATAAAGGATTCTTTACATTAAATGATGACTACACGATAAATATACACCCTGAAGTAGAAAGCGACTATCTAAGGAATTTCAGTGGTAAACAAATCCATATTCCATCCATTGATTTTTTGAAGCCCTCTCTTAACAGTATTCAATATCATCGCGAAAACGTCTATGGCTTATTCTTAACCTCAGGACGGCTGTGAATCCAAAAATTTATTGTATGACTGGTACTCCCAAAAAGCTGACTATTTCTTTGATGACTAGAAACTAATGGGCTAGATTTCAAAATAGGTCGCCTTGAGTGCGAAGCTTTGCGTGCCCCACTATTGAATAAACTTAGCATGGCGGTCCACAATTTGATTCTTAACACCCCTGTTATAATTTCCTGACAGGTTCCAGGAAATCAGGGTGAAATGATAAAAACGGCAATACGCTCAATTTAGCGGATAGCCGTTTTTGCATTTACTACTATGTATACTGTGTAAAAATTTATCGTGATAGTTCAAACAATCATGGATTTGCTTTTATAAAAAGTTCGTTCTTACACAGATACAAAAAAAATGAAGACAGACACCCCCGTCATGCATTCTTCTATCGTGCGAGTGACTCTTTTTGAATAAATACCAACATTACTCATTCCGAACTCTTAGTTTTCATCCTCGCTGTAACCCTGATAAATCAATTCAGTCATCCATTTAAAGATGAACAATTCATTTTCTTGAATCAATACCATATCTATACTCTCCCTAAAATTCTCCCCAATGAATACTAACTGGCGCATTTTGTGATGTATCTCCAATATGTATTTATCAAACGTGAACGATAACACTCTGCTCGCCCTGTCAACAAACACATCATCTAAATTCACTCGAACATCATACGAAACCCGTTGTACAATTTTCCAAAGAATATCTTCTTCTACCGTTTTTGAATGCAGACTTGCCAATGAATCAGCTTGAAGAAAGTTATTCGCGTAAACAGTCGCCTGATGATGAATATGATACCCCTTCCCCTCAATCAACTTCTGTTGCCAACGATTGACCTTAAAATGAATACTTTTCCCGACAATTTCAATATTCGCCACTTCAGCATAGTAACGAATATGTACCCCATCATCCTCATAAATCGCAATATACCGTATGTGTTGCCAACCCGCTAGCAAATCTGCAACAAGTATCTCATAACTTTTTGCTATTAATAACTGCTGTAATTCTGCTTCGCCATGTACAACACAAATTAACACCTGATCTACTGAATAAAGAATGCCTAATTCTTCATATGTCCCTTTCGGCAATATCCCCTCTTGCTGTAGCTGATCTGGGCTTTTATTCAACAGGTTATCAATGAAACGATCTACTAAGGTTGTCACATTCGGTAGGAATGGGAAAGCACCGATATTTACACTTTCAATACTACGGTATAATGGATGATTCTCATATTTTCGTTCTTCAGTCCAAGGAAATAGCACATAAGCACCAAATGCCGTGCGCTCATACCGACCATCTGTATTCACAACAATTGAATCACGATAACGATGCATCGTATTAATATCATCCTGCATTGGTCCGGGCATATCAGGATTTGTCTCTAAATCTAAGCGGTACTTTGCATCAAAAATATACTGATATTGATACTCTTTGCCAATCTTACCTATACTCAACATAGAATCAGGTTTTTGTTGTACAGTTGGTACCCGGTTACTTGATGTATCAAACTGGTATCTCAATGTGATTTCTTCACCTGTAATAGGATGAACATACTTACGCTCGGCTGCTCGTGACTTATCCAAACTAATAAAAAGCCCGTCTGAAATAATACTTACAATGTTCTGGCTGATCGGCTTACACTTTTGTTCTAACAAACGGCCTAACTTTAAAAATGTCCAATATTCATACAAAGTTGCAATGTCTTTGACAGACATCTTATAAATCTCACCTTGCAAAACAATACTTTTGCTAATAGTCGTATACACTTGAAGTACAATACGATAGCCTGGCGCCATTTGTAGTACTAAACTCATTACAGAGCGATCCAACTTACCAATTGCTCGCCAAAATATATTTCTCACTCTTTTTTCAAGCCATTCAATCATCATCTCAAGTTTATTTGCCAATTCAAAGTCTTCTTTTCCATATCCCTTTACATATGACTTTTCAATCGCCCTTATTAAATCCTTGAGCCGTGTAGCTACCCTAAGCATCGTCCATTTCACATAACGATTTTCGAGGGTATCTGCTGAATGTTCTTTTTTCATTAGCAACCCCTTGGTAGGCATTACAGTTCTTCCGTGTATAGGTATACCGTTTAGGGTATCCGCAAAGCGTCCGCTATTTTTGCGTAAATACGCTAACGTTTGTGAATCCTGTTTCCTTAACTGATCCCCCCGTACTTCCACATATTTTTTTATCAATTGCTGATGGGAAAATTTTTCGATTCGCTCAATCGCTCGAGTATATTGTTCAAAATGTAAATCAATTAGGCGATAAAACTCCGTTAAAGAAGGCTCTTTATAAATCTTGGCACTCCCTTGTAAATACGTTCGCTTAATAAAGTGGTAAGCTAGATTATAAATTTCCTCATTCACTTCGTCTAATAACGCCTTGTAATCCTTTTTATAATCCAGCTTTGTAGGATAAATTTCTAATACCACTGTTAATAATACGCGCTGCTGAGCCCCACGAATCTCAAAAGAAGTTAAACCTACCTCATTTTGAAAATGCAATGTCCCTGTTAATACATCACTTCTAGAAAGCTTTTTTATCGCTTCTCTGAATCCAGGAAATTCATGATAAAATGTTATCTGCTCTTTTATTTCAGGTTCAGGTAAAATAATAACTTCATAACGTCCATTTTCAAAAAAGACAGGTAGTAATGGTTGATTTGAAAAATTTTCTTCTTGTCCTGTCAACAAATTATAAACTTGAACTTCCTCTAAATTTTCCGCCCTACAATAAAATTGCATTGCATCCTCAATTTTAAACGACATATGTTCACGAAGCTTATTATATTGTGGATGCGCTACCGCCCCTTTAATAATGCACGTCAATTCCGCTGTCTTAATGACCACCAATTCTTTTTCTTTAGGAGATCCAGAAAGAAGTGAAACCATCTGCATGATACCTCCCTAGCATTTCCACGACCTTTCTCGTACTGCGTGGATAACTAGCGGATGTAGCAATATTTCCACTGTCATAAGATTCGCCAGTTAACCATTCAAAAAGATCATTCAAGAGCGTGTCAACGCGTCCATCTCCGCCCGTAATACGAGGCAATAGTTTTTGGATCATACAGTAATCAAACGCTTCATTTTCATCAAGTAATTCCGCTTCTGCATTATGTATCATATAAAAGCAAATCTCATCACGCACACGATATCCAACATGCGCATTCAAGGGTTCAAGGAACTTATTAATTGCTACTAGTCTGTTTGAAACTAAAGTGATCAGTGAACTATGTGTATCATATACATCCTTCAATGAGATATAATTTGCAACCAACTGCTCGTTCAAAATTGGTTGTGGTTGTGGTTGTACTTCTACCTCTTCCTGCTCTTCAAAGAAATCAAAGTTTTCCAAGTAAATTTCATTAAACTCTATAGTATTTGCACGATCCAACACCTTCTTACTAAAAGGATGTGTCGTCTCATCCATATTGACCGTACCGATAATATAAAGATTTTCAGGCAGTCGTAAAGATACACCAGTAGCCTTCTTATCTAACAAATAGGATGAAATAATCTTATCCCCATCCCTTCGTCGGCTCTCCATCACACTTAACACGTCACTAAAATAATACTCCACGCGTGCTAGGTTCATCTCATCCAAAAGAACAAAATGGGGTCGACTCGGACAATCCATAGCATGCTCGATCATTTCCGTCAATGGACCTTTTTTAAAATCACCTGTTATATCGGTATATCCTAATAACTCCGAACCATCACTCCAGTCCGGTCTTACAGGGATTAACTTAAACTGTCCATTCTCCTCCGTAGCCCCCACACTCTCTGCAAACAGCTGCACAATCTTCGTCTTCCCAGTCCCTGAGATCCCTGAGATGATGACAAAAGGCTTACTACGTAGGGATAGATAGAAATTTTTTATGTTGGGGAGGGAATAGTTGAAGCCTTTGGAAGTAATGCAGGAATGGATATGCTCGATTAAATCGACAACCTCTATTATTTCTAGCTTCCCTATTTCAGGTTCAGCAGGAAGTTTACTTTGTTCTTTTAAATTCAAAAGTGTTTCTAGCATTGTATATTTTACGGGATTACCACTACCTTTATGGATAGACTGAACATCAAGAGCAATTAATTTCTCACGAATAGCCTCATCTGCCAATTCCCCTTCTAAAATAAAACGACCTTCTTTCTCTGGACGAGTATCTGATTTATACCCAATTAATCGATAAACTTCAATAATTTCACTATTATATACTGCACAATAATATTTAATGTCTAAAGTCTCTAGTTTTCTTTCGCTGATTTTCCAGCTAATACTGGTTACCTCGTATAATTTCCCCGGAGAAATGTCTCCATAATAACTCTGATTAATCTTAATCAGAATTACATCATCAATGTTTATTATAGTCAATTTCATACCCACTTCCTTCAACTGCAGGATTTTTCATTATATTTCAATACAGCACTATGGATATAGTTCTATGATTGGTTAATTACCAACAATGAAAATATTTTAAAGGCATCCAATCATATATAACGAAGAAACCGATTCACTTATCTGTCAATTACAAACAAATCATACCATATAGTTGCCATATAAAAGTATAATTTGTAAAGTACCTATAACTTAACAAGTTGTTTTACTCGATACTATTCTAGGATTATTTTACTAATCCGTTTAATACACACTTCCAATTCCATCAATAATATCAACAAAACCCGCTACTCGGTACGATGCTTAAGCTTTCGCATTAGCATACATGGAAATAACAGGTTTAATCCTCATTGAATTCGTTACAGTTATTGCAAGCAGACAAAGCATCCTTGCCAATCTCAACCACATGAATATCATAAGTATCAGATATTTTATTATAAATGATGATTTGAAGATGCTTTTTCATCTTGAACAGCCTCAAATATTACTTTTGTAATTTCGCTACTTTAAACGTCATACCATTCCGTCCAATAAGCACCACCATTGCCATCATCGTGAATCGCCAAATATTCATCCCATGTAATCACTTTTGTTAAACATTCTTCACTGCAATACTGTGTTCCATCCGACTCAAAATAAAATCCTTCTTGCATCGTTATTCCACATTCTGAACATAAGCGCTCCTCTTCCTCTGGGTCTTTCATGCGAAGGTCTTGAGTAGCGAGCATTATGTTTAACTCGAAACTTGTTGTGCAAACAAATTTAAAGTGCCCTTCATCTATATCATAAATTGCACAAAACTGATCACTTTCAACCAATATTCCATTTTGAACTACAATCGCACCGCTATCGTCTACCACTTGAATGTCTATACTTTTGAAATTCAATTTCCCTCCCCCTGACTTAATTAATCAATTCAGATTCTGGAACAATCCGCAAACTTTCATAATTGCAGACTTCGCATATATAGGTTTCATCCGCATGCATTTCATGGCATTTGTTGCAGACGTATAATACAGCTTCATGTGCTTCATATTCCTCTGTATTTATATAGTATTTAGCAACTTTCATTTCTTCTTCCATCCATTCACATCACCTTCATACTGATATTTGAATAAATAATATTTCGGTATAAACTCTATCATCTAATTGATCTCTACTACATTCACACAATGAGTCGCAAGCATGTGACCTAAATCGCCACTTAATGTACAGACATAAGGAAACCAATTTTCATCTAAATCATAAATCGCACAAAGGCCTTCTCCTTCTACCCAAACCGCTCTTTTAACAACAACTTCTCCATCATCATGAATCACTTGGACTAGCGTTTCTTCAATACGATACTTGATAGTTGATTTCACAATAGATCCTCCCCTGAATTCGAATTCTTTATTTCTATACCTTTCCGATCCCCCTATCACCGTTATTCTAAACCATACTGTATTAGTGCCGATTATCATGGCTTTATCGAAACTATCAATCACTTTAGGACTTGAACTATAGCTGATTGCCCGTACAGATGAGGCGATGAGTTTAGATTGATTAATTCTTATTACCACCATGAAGAAATAAGCGTGTTAAAGCCATTGTCGACGTTACAAAGGTCAAAACCTTATTGACTGAGTTGGGGTCCGATTGCGGAGTTAGGGCAGGTAATTTGATTGTCTGCAATTCGGCCAACATATCAATGTATACTCCCATCCTAAATGGACACAATACGGGTAAATTTGAAAGGGGATTCGATATGTCATATGATAAAGTTGAAATTGCAGATTTGAACCACGAACAACTAGCAGCGTTAAATGGCTTGGAGGATAAACTAGGGGTAACTTTGGTTGCTTATGAAAATGCTTCAATGTCTACAAATACCGCTTCAGATCAGTAACGCTGTCGGACGCATTGAACGCCATAATAAAGAGACCTGGTTCTGAAAACAACACGAAATTGTTTCAGATTCAGGTCTTTTTTTTGTTATTGAACAACCGATTCAATAATTCCCTTCACTTTTTCAAGCTGAGATTTTTGTTAATTGTGCTGATCAAACCAATACAAAGTGCTGAATGATTTGTTTTCTAAAGTGAAGTAGATATAAAAAAAGAGAAGATACCCGTTTTGAGTATCTTCTTCAATGGTGAAAGCTTAATCGAATTTCAATCGAACATTGACTAAGAGCATCAATGTCGAAGCGAATACCACACTACATATCCATAAAAATTTGGGCCACAATGATGTTATTTTGCCTCTTCTACATCTAATTGTTAGAGGAAATCACTGTATCATCGCGGGGGAATTTTAGGGGATGAGCGGGGCCAACTGATTGATTTTAAAGGGTTTGCCATGGAATGCACAAACTTGTCCCGTATAACCAAACCTTGGTTCGAATGAAAAGCTGTTTAGTTAAATTACTGTAACTAACTCTACAGCTTCTACAACTAATGGAGTTCCAGCAGATATACTGCCAGTGACACCATTAAAGGTCAATTCTGTTGCGGATATTGTATACGAATCGCCCTCTTGTAGTACACCGTTTATATAGAGATTATAGTAACCATTCGTTACTACTGGAAAAGCAGTTGCAGCAGTTCCACTATCATCCAAAAAAGCAGTTGCAGCGACAGTTGTACCATCGACGACAGCTAAAGTTGCTGCCAACACATCAAAAAACCTTGTGGATGTACCTGAAACGTTCACGTGAATATTAATAAGGGTAAGCGCCATTTGATTCACCTCCTTTCGTCTACATTGTAGTAGATGCAAAGCATCTATGAAGTGACAGGGCTGTCCAAATAATATATTTTACTATTTGGATGAAAACCCTAACGATTCAATAACAATTGGAGTACTCGCACTAATTTTTGAAGCAGTGGGATTAATAATTAAGGAATTCGTATTCACCCTATACATTCCCCCCTGTTGCATTACACCATTTATATAAAGATTAACGTGTCCATTTGGACAAAAAATCATAAATTCAGTTGTTAGGCCTCCATCATCGTTATAAAATAGATTTGAAGGAATAGTTGCCCCATTCGTCAAATCAATAGTAGATACTGGAATATAAAAATATCTGTTTACAGTCGGTATGATACTAACTTCAGAGATATCTATTGGGCTAACTTCTATGCTTGTCTGGCACACAATCTTTTTGCAATAGTGTTTGTAATCAATAATTCTTACTACTCTTTTACACTTTCTATGTCTCTCCATGATATTATTACCTCCTTTCCATACTATATGATAATAATTAGTTGGCAGATTGACGTTCACCCAGTTCTAGTAATTTTTCATAATATCTTTATAGTTCCCCGAAATCAAAAACCCCACTTCACAGTGGGGTTTTTGATTTTTCTTATTCCCTATTAACCGGCATTGAGCAACACCTAAATGAGCCACCCGATTTAATAATTTCGGAGAAGTCCACCTCGATAACCTCGAATCCGCGTGCACGTATTTGGGCATTTACTTGTTTGTTTTGCGGTAGGCTGAATACTTTTTTGCCGCCGATTGATAAGACATTTGTTCCCATCGTGAATTGTTCTTCTTCAGAAACTTCGATGAGCTTGTATGTGGCTGTTAGCATATCAACAATGCTTCGATCAAACGCTTGTGGGAAAATCAGTCCCACTTCGGGTGACAGGATATTAAACACGCAGTCAAGATGCAGGTACTTTTCATCGAAAGGAACAGGAATAATCGTGTAATCTGGAAGATCGACATTTAATTTCTCAGCAGCTTCTATGGATGTACGGCTACTAATGCCGACGTACAATGTGCCGCGATCGACAATGACATCTCCGCCTTCCACTTTATTCGTTGTCGTCTGGAACGAGATGTCCTCATCGGCCAGCCACTCTTCCAGCGCCTCTTCCTCCCCTTTACGAATATCACTTGCCATTTCTGCGACAAAAATGTCGTCACCGACAGTAAATCCGATATCACGTGTGAATACTTGTTCCGGGAATTTTGCGGATGAGGGCAATTTGATGACTTCGACCCCATGCTTTACGAGGAGTTCTTCAAACTCTTTATGTTGTTTCATCGCCAACTCAATATTAATATTTTCGTCTTCGTATTTTTTTTGCACATCATTGATTACTTCATCTATAGACATGAATTTGGGCTGACATAAAATCACACGACGTAGCGTATCATATTCCGTCTGGCATTTTGTCGCTGGTGTTTCTTCCTCAGGGGAATTCATGTTTCATCCTCCAACTATTTTTGACGTCTTCTACAAAATTCCCTTTCAGATTTTATTTATACATTACTTTACTGGATGTTGAAGTACATTTTCTTCTCCCTTGTCTATATAAATTGAAGTTTTGAAGTTTTTATGCAAATTCAGCGTAGGCACCTTACAGGGGTAGCCGAAGCGGTATTCAATGGAATCAGAGCGTATATTAACTAATTGAAATGGAGGAGGATTGTTGATTCAGATAGATAAGGTTTTATTAACAAAAGAGGATTTTGCGGAACGTACCGATTTACCCGATTGGTTGTTGAAGGAATACCAAACGTTCCATGACACAGTGACGGATAAGACATTTCCTTGTTATTTCGGTATGGGAGGAGAGGTAAAGGGCGAATTGCGTTATGGGTATGTAACACAATTCGACTGGTCCAATTTGCCGGAAACGTTGAAGTCATTTTTGGCACTTTTCGACAATCCCGCTCATAAACGGCATGGATTATTCGTTTTTGTGGAGCCGTTTGACAACGAAGGTTCTTTGGAAGAATACAGGAAGCAGTTTTGGGAGATATTGCAGTACCTGCATGGGGTGGATGAGGTCGAATGGCCAGCGGAAAGTCCACGCGATCCAGCGCATCACTTGTGGGATTTCCGTTTCCATGGCGAGCCAATTTTTGTTTTTGGCAATACACCTGCCTATAAGCAACGAAAAACCCGTGACTTAGGCAATGCGATGGTACTTGGTTTTCAGCCGCGCCGAATATTCGAGGGATTGAAAGGGACGGAAAAAGGCGGTGTCATGTCGCGGGAAAAAGTTCGTGAACGCGTGGAAGTGTGGGACCAGTTGCCGAAGCATCCAGATATTAGCCACTTCGGGGATCCAGAACATAATGAATGGAAACAGTTTTTTATCGGGGATGACGTGGAGCCGATCCAAGGGCAATGTCCATTTTCGCATAAAGAGAAGACGTGATAATGTGTGCCCAATAAAGACAAAAAACCTCACAGAAGTGTGAGGTTTTTCATTACTCGCAATTATTTCCCAACTTAATGTCGATTTCCCGGGAAATAGTTGAATTATTTCCCAGCCATACTATAGTATAAATTCATCTCTTCTTCAGGCACCATACTGCCGCCTGTTGCCCAGACAAGATGGGTAGAAGTTGCTGAATTAGCTTCCTTCATATTTTCACGGATAGCTTGTACTGGGCCAGTCATCCCCGCGAGTGCGGACGGCTCGAGTCGAATACTTTCTGTGTCTGCGAGCAGTTTCAATAACTTGAACATCGTTTCGTCCGCAATCGTGTAACAGCCGGATAGTAATGGTTCCATTGTCTTGCCCACGAAACCAGACGCCGTACCAACTGCGAGCCCGTCTGCAACGGTTTTATTGTCAAGACCGAAGTCTTGAACTGAAATCTTGTCGTGAAGACCAGTCATCATACCGAGCATCATGCACGGAGAATGCGTCGGCTCGGCGAAGAAACAGCGGACTGCATTACCAAAAGCAAGCTTTAAGCCAAATGCTACACCACCAGGGCCTCCACCGACACCGCAAGGCAGATAAACGAACAACGGGTTGTCTTTATCAACGATGGTGCCACGCGCTTTCAACTGCGCTGCAACGCGTTCCCCTGCCACCGCATAGCCTAAAAATAAGTCGAGCGAGTTTTCATCATCAACAAAATGACAGGAAGGATCTGCATCTGCTTGGCGACGCCCTTCTTCAACAGCTTTGCTGTAGTCATCAGCGTATTCAACAACTGTGACGCCTTTTTCGCGCAGCATATCTTTTTTCCATTGTTTCGCATCTGCGGACATATGAACAGTAACGTTAAAACCGAGTTTGGCGCTCATGATGCCAATACTTAGGCCAAGGTTTCCTGTAGAGCCGACAGCGATTTTGTGCTTCGAGAACAAGTTGTGGAATTCCGGCTCTGCGAATTTAGTGTAGTTGTCAGCTGTTGTTATTAATCCGTGCTCAATCGCCAGGGTTTCGGCATGTTTTAGGATTTCGTATATGCCACCGCGTGCTTTGATAGAACCTGAAATCGGCAGTGCGTTGTCTTCTTTCAGGAGAAGTTCACCTGGGATTGCTACTTTGTATTGATCGGCAAGCGCTTCTTTCATGTTCGAAATAGCGGTAATCGGCGATTCGATAATGCCGTTCGACGCTTTTGTTTCCGGGAAGACGTGCTCAATGTATGGTGCGAAACGTTTCAGACGGTCTGATGCATCTTTGACGTTTACTGCAGTCACGCCTGTTTTTTGAATACCAGTCGTTGTTGACTCTATTAAGGGATTGAGCCAGAGCACTTCTTCATGTGCTATCATCTGTCCAATGAGCGGAAGCTTCTTTTTCCAATCATTTATTTGTGTTTGTTCCATCATTTTTATCGCCTCATTTTTTGAATGTTGTATGAATAGTATAACATGTCATGAGTCCCTTGAATTAGATATAGCCCCACCAAAAGTATCGGCAAGGCTCCATTTTTTCATTGTATTTGATTGATGATAGAAAGTACTTTTTCTTCGGGCATTTTCATAACCCTGGTAATTATTTCAACTGAAAACCCTTCAGTATGCATGCTAAGAACAGTTTCTTCTTTACCTTCAGCTTTACCTTCCTCTTTACCTTCCCTCCTAGCTTGCTCTCTTCTCGTTGCTTGGTCCGATAGCCATTTATCGCGTGCTATTGCACGTTCGCGCATCACTTCATCTTGACTAATCCGATGCAATTCATCATAGGCCTTTTCGATTCCCATGTCAGTCATCGCTAATTCCTCCTTTGTTTTGTCATCCCCAGACAGAAATAACATCCACTTGGTTAATAGATCTTCATCAGTCAATTCTTCAGTTGGTTGTACTTTAGGCAGCTCCAAAACATGAATTTCTAAGTGGTCTGTAAACTTGATAAGTTTTTCTTTTTCCATTAAATGAAACGTACTATGAAAATGGTCATTTTGCAAGAACTTGAAATTCACAATGGATATTTGAATTGTTTTGCTAACATTTTCATAAGCCTCTCCAGACTTTAATTGTCCAACATACATTCTTGCCCAATACAACAGCATACGATTTTCTTTTGACTATAAACGCATACAGTAAATACATACGTTTAAAATAATAACAACCTATTCATTCAGCACAAATTTCTCAATCAGCTCTCTCGTCAACTCAAATCGCGGAGTTGTTGTATCACCGCCATCTGCTTCAACATCCATGACAACTGAAATAATACGTCGCCCATTAAAGACGCCCGTACTAGCAAAGCAAGAACCAGCCTGATCTGTAAAGCCTGTTTTCAATCCGTCAATTCCAGGCAAGGCTTGGGGCATGCCTGCCAACATCAGGTTGGTACTCCACAACGTCGTTCCACTACCCGTTTGGAAGCTCGTCATTCTTGTAAAATCGAGTACTTCCGGATGATTGGCAATCAGTTTTTGTGCAATGACTGCAACATCTCGGGCAGAGGCATGATTCGTTTGCTCGTACCCTTTGCCAATGTAATCGCCATCAAGTCCGCTTGCGTTGAAGAAAGTCGTTTCTTTCAGACCGAAACTTTCCGCCTGTTTATTCATCAATTCAACAAATGCTTCTTCTGTTCCCCTAACCATTTCAGCCAGTGCCATCGACGCGTCATTTGCGGAGTTGACCGTCATTGCGGTGAACAGTTCTTGCACCGAATAGGCGTTACCTGCTGTCATTCCTAGTTTGACGGCAGCTGATTGTCCTGTAATTTGTTGTATCGCTTCACTTGGCTTATAAGTATTTCCCCATGATAAATTGCCGCTTTTAACGGCATTTAGCACGAGATACTGCGTCATCAGCTTGGACATACTTGCAATTGGTAGCGGTTCTGCACTATTTTCTTCATACATTACTTTACCTGTATCAGCATCTATAAGAATGATTGCTTTTGCAGTAACAGTTAACTCTACATTCTCAAAGGTACTTTCTATATTTTTCGTCACAACTGTAATGCTTAACACTATTACCAGCACAATAAAAATCAATTTCTTCATATTTTCCACACCTCTTCACTAATAAAAGCCCATTACCTTCATCATGAAGGCTAATAGTGAAGAATCGCCTAGTATAATCATGAAGAATTTCTTAAGTTTTGGCATACCAGTTATCTATAGAAACCGATTGATTAACCAAACTACTAGTAATACTGCCCCGAACCCAAACCAAATGAGTGCGAGCACTCTTTCCCTCTTCTTCTTATCTTCCATATTTCTCGTAAGAAAACGCACGAAAAACTCTACCGTAATTGCAAAGACAATAATTAGTATCCAGCGCATGTTCAGTCCCCCATTTCTACTGTCATCATGATTTTCGATTTGTAGCTCAATGCGCTAATTCTACCATTGATTGCGGGCGACTGCGCACAATCTGAAACGCACACACAACCCCCGTCCTTGCGGAATATGCTACTATAACAACTCAGTAATGGTGGTGCTTATAATGGAATTCACAATGAGTCCGCCTATCGATGATTGGTAATTTCGGTAGGGAAACATAATTTCAAGCACATTGTTCGCATACTGGATATTTCAAGGTTGTGGCAATGAACCACAGCGGTTCGCGGAGGAGTTCCTACTGTCGACGGGCAATCAGTTCGACAGGTTTATTGCCGGCATACTTGCCTCCAATTAGTGAACAAGAAAAATTGATTTAACGTTCGTTTAGATAAAACACTAAAACTCCGCCAACTAGGTTTGTTGGCGGAGTTTCTATGGAATCCTTATAATTTCGTCCGTACATCCCATAACTCAGGAAAGAACTGATGATCAAGCACAGACTTCAAATAGTTCACACCAGACGAACCGCCCGTCCCCATTTTAAAGCCGATAATCCGTTCAACGGTTTTCATATGACGGAAACGCCACTGCTGATGACTGTCTTCGATATCGACAAGCTTCTCCGCAAGCTGATATAAATCCCAGTAATCATCGACGTTGCGGTATACTTCCAGCCACGCATCCGCTACAGACGAATCCCCTTTGTATGTAACAGAGAAATCACGTTCCAGCAGTTCTGGATTAATCGCGAAGCCGGCCCGCGAAAGCGCACGTATTGCCACGTCGTAAATCCCCGGTGCGCGGAATGCCGCCTCTAAATCACTTGCAAGCTCGGGATCTTTCTCGTAAATCTTCAAAATATGCGGTTGCTTATACCCAAGTGCGAACTCAATAAGCCTGTTTTGATAGGATTGGAAGCCTGAAGCTCGGCCCAAACTGTCCCGGAATTCCATGTATTCAGCAGGCGTCAATGTCGACAATACGTCCCATGCCTGGATAATCTGCGTCTGCGTTTTTGACACGCGCGCCAGCATTTTAAATGCTTCCGGCAGTTCATCTTTTTCGATTAAGTCGATGGCTGTATTGAGCTCATGCAAAATGAGCTTCATCCACAACTCACTTACTTGATGAATGATGATGAACAGCATCTCATCATGATGGCCGGACAAGCGCTGCTGGCTCGACAGCAATTTATCGAGATTTAAATACTCGCCGTATGTCATATTATCTTTAAAATCCGTGTGAATTCCTTTTTCAGTCATGGCTGGGATTCCCTCCTTCAATTGATCGCAATACGGCACGAACTGGACTGCCATCGCCGTCTTTTAGTGGAAGTGGCAAGGCAATCAGTTCATAATCACCCGGTTCCACTTCGCTTAGGACGATGTTTTCTAAAATCATTACGCCGTTTTCATTAAGCGAATGGTGCGCTTCTACAGTCTTACTCGTTTCCGGATCAACAGATGGCGCATCAACGCCGATGAGCCGAACCCCTCTTTCTTTCAATAGAGGGCCGATATCCGGGCGCAAATACGTAAAGGTTTCCGGAAATACATTTGGATCAGGACGGCTACCTGTTTTCAATAAAATCCGTTCTGCCCCGCCGAAATCGATGTCCTTTAAGTCAGAATGACCGACACTTTTTTTTCCTGAAACATCGATTACACGCGCCCGCCCGATGTATAAATCAATCGGTAAATCGAGTACTTTTAGTCCGTTGTCATCGAAGTGAAATGGTGCGTCAATATGTGTTCCCATATGCGTACTTGTTGTTAACTTCCCTATATTGACTGAGCCTGTTTCGGCTTTGGAGTATGCAACTTCATATGAAAATGGTGTATCGCCTGGCCATTCCGCAATATTATTTTGCAGCGGTTGTGAAATATCAATCCATTTCCCTGTCATGCGACGACACCTCGTTTATTCTCAAATTCTTCATAACGTTTTTCATCCATGATGAGTTTTAGTTTCTGCACAGTATGCCAGACGTCTTCGAAAGAATTGTATAACGCAACTGGAGCAAGTCGGACACCGTTTGGCGCACGGAAGTCCGGGATGACGTCGTCTTCTTTCAACGCTTTGCAAATACGTGCCGCCTCAACGTGCTCAAGCAAGATGTGGCCCCCACGTGATTCGTCGACTGGGTTGCCAATTGTGAAGCCGTGCTCAGACAGTTCCTGTTGAATTAACGCCAGCATATAGTCCGTCAGCTGAAGTGACTTTTCGCGAATTTTTTTAATGCCCACTTCTTCAAACAACTCAAGTGCACCGATGACCGGCGCTAAACTGAGTACATGAGGTGTTCCGATTTGATAGGCAGCGACGTCCAACGCAGGATCCATCGTATGATCCATATCGAATTGTGCTTCTTTTTTTGAACCGAACCATCCCGCCAAACCAGGTGCAGTACCGAAATGTTTGTCATGGACAAACAGTCCTGCGACGGATCCTGGCCCCCCATTTAAATGCTTATACGTACACCAAAAAGCGAAGTCCGCGCCCCAATCATGCAATGCGTGTTCAACGGCGCCGATTGAATGACATAAATCGAAACCGATTGGAATGCCTTTGTCATTTGCAGCTTTCGAAAGTTTCTCCATATCGAGGATTTGCCCACTTCTATATAAAACGGCTGGTAGAACAATGAGCGCGATGTCTTCTGTCATTGCTTCGATGATATCGTCTTCATTTAAAAATCGACCATCCCTACTTTTTACTTGGACAAGGTGTTCGTCAGCATTAAAACCTTTCAGTGCTAGCTGGCTTTTTAGTGCATAAATGTCTGATGGGAAATTAAGTTCATCGGCAAGAATCTTTGTTTTAGCCCCTGATGGTTTGTAGAATGTTGCGGCTAGCTGATGTAGGTTCGTCGTTGTCGAGCCCGTTGCAATGACCTCGCGTCTTGTTCCCCCGACAAGCGGCCCCATTTTTTCTCCGACCGACTCCGATAGGTAAAACCAAGGATTGTCCCCTTCTGTCCAGCCATCGATGCCTAGTGTTTTCCATGAATTAAGTAATTCGTGCAGCGTGCGCTCCGCTCGTTTAGACAATAAGCCGAGTGAATTACCATCCAAATAAATTGTGTTTTCAAGTAGATAAAACTCGTCTTTGTATTTCGCGAGTCCATCTTTTTCGTCGAGTTTTCTTGCGTAATCGATGCCAAACATGTTCAGTTCCCCCTAATATGAATTTTCCGCCTTTGGTGAAATTGTAACATATTCGGGTTGCGCTCGTAACGCGGTTTATTGCTGGATTAGGGGTGGGAATTATGATTGGTTTAGAGAGGAATATGCTCGGTTCGCAGAGGGTTATGCTCGCTTGGCAGTGCGATATGATCGGTTCACCGGGGTTATGCTCGCTCCCCGGAGGGATATGATCGGTTCGCCGGGGTTATGCTCGCTCCGCGGACGGATATGATTGGTTCGCCGGGGTTATGCTCGTTCGGCGGCGGGATATGATCGGCTACCTGGGGTTATGCTCGTTCGGCGGCGGGATATGATCGGCTACCTGGGGTTATGCTCGCTCCGCGGCGAGATATGATTGGTTACCTGAGGTTATGCTCGCCCCGCGGCGGGTTATGATCGGTTCGCCGGTTATATGCTCTATATGCATCCCAAAACAACAAAAAACCGACATCGCTGTCGGCTCATACAATCAATTCACTTTAACCAGCCCTTCTCCTTAAACCGAGAAATCGCTTCAATTCGGTTCCCAACACCGAGCTTATCCAAAATCGTGGAGATGTAATTCCGCACTGTACCAGGCGTCAAATACAACTCACCAGCGATTTCTTTTGTCGTCTTGCCTTCAGCAATAAGTACAAGCACTTGGCTTTCACGCTCCGTCAGCGGATTTACCGTCTCATCCCCATCCCCGTAGGCAATGTCAACGAGTTCTGGCGCGTAAATTCGTCTGCCGTCCATTATCGTTCGAATTGAACTGACAAGCTCCTCAATCGGACTGTCTTTCAATAAATAGCCGCGTACGCCCGCTTTCCTCGCACGTTCGAAGTAACCTGTTCTGGCAAATGTCGTCAGGATAATGATTTTGCAATTCTCATCATGCAACGCTTCTGCTGCGTCAAGGCCCGTCATCACTGGCATTTCGATGTCCATAATGCAGACATCCGGCTGATGTTCTTTCACCAGCGCGACTGCTTCTTCCCCATTTTTAGCTTTTCCGACGACTTCCATGTCATCTTCCATATTCAATAATGATCCAAGTGCTCCGAGCATCATCCCTTGGTCTTCCGCTATGACAATACGTATCACATCAATCACTCTCCATAATATGTTGTATGACTGCTGGAACACGAATCGATAATTTCGTTCCTTCGCCACCCTCGACTCGAAGACTTCCATTTACAAACTCAAGCCGCTCGCGCATGCCAGTCAAACCATTCCCGGGCGACGTTTCCCCGCCCCTTGTAATTCCGATTCCATCGTCTACCACAGTGATGACAAATTCATTCGGCAATTGTTCAAACGACACGCAGCAAGTCTTTCCATAACTATGCTTCACAACATTTGTCACAGCCTCTTTCAAGCACATACTCAATACGCTTTCAACAATGGCCGGTATATTGGCGAACGATGGATTACCCTCTATGGTGTATTCCATTTCAGCTGCCTTCAACATCTGCTTAATGCGTATCACTTCATCTTCCAGCTTCGTTGCCCGCATGCCCGCAACTAACTCTCGAACTTCCTTTAGCGCCGTGCTAGCAGTCTGCCTGATATCCCGCAATTCTCTTTCAGCTGCTCTAGGATCACGAGACACCAGCTTGCCAGCTAAATCACTCTTTAAGCCAATCAATGATAACTTCTGGCCGAGTGTATCGTGTAAATCACGAGAAATGCGTTCCCGTTCCTCCACTATTATTAACTCCGAAATCCGTTCGTTGGCATGTTCTAATTGACCTACCAAGTTTTCACGCTTATTCCGATTGTATAAATTGAATGGCAATAATACTACACCAATAACCGAGATGAGGATGAAATGAACTTGCGGGAGGAATAAATCGAGTTCGATGAAAAAGCCTGCGACAATCGCAATGATTGTAATGGCAATATGCAGCCCGTATATAATGAAGAATCCGACTTGATTGCGAATATTACCTATGAAAAATGCAGTGAATATGGATAAATACACATAACCAAATAACAGCGTCATAACGACACTTATCACAATTTCAAAACTAATCCACATATAAACAAGGCCGCTTTTCGATGTGAATGAAAATCGATAGGACAAAAAGAATAAGAATAACAATGAAATTCCAATGGAAATTTCAATTGGCGACGATGATCTGAATATGAAAAAGAATGGAAGAAAACAAAATACTGCCCATGCATAAATACTTAGCCATGGATTTTTCGGGAAAATACTATACCAGCTTTGCATTTCTTTGTTTCACCACCCTGTCTATACTTTCCATTATACCAAATGACAGATAAAAAAAAACAGCCATCCTCTGAAGAGATGACTGTTTTCAGTATTATTTCGAGTCAAAAGTGGTGCGTTTTGGTTTCAGGTCGATTGAAGGACGTGCGCCTTTCAGCATGTGCTTTACGTCTTTAAATGCAATAAACCGCATTTTCTCTGGATCATACAAACGGTAACGGATTGACGACAAACTTTCTTTAATTGTAATCGTTGTTGCTTGATGAAGAGGTGGTGTCGATTCGTGTGCTAGTTCCAAGTTATAATTCGGAACACGTGGTGACAAGTGGTGGACATGATGGAAACCGATGTTTCCAGTCGCCCACTGCAACACACGCGGTAACTTGTAGTATGAACTGCCATCGATAGCAGCTTTCACATAATCCCACTCAGACTCCTCTTCGAAATACGAGTCTTCAAATGTATGTTGAATGTAGAATAACCAAATACCTAGTGATCCGGCAACAAACATTATTGTTCCTTGTATAAGAACAAATGCCTGCCAGCCAATAAGTAAAATCATACCTGTGTAAAGGGCAACAAGTATTGCATTCGTCAAATACGTGTTGTTACGTTCTTTATTACGTGCGTCTTTACGGTTGAAACGGCTTGAGATTAGGACAAGGAACAGGGGTCCGAAACCGAACATAACGATTGGGTTACGGTATAAGCGGTAACCAAAACGTTGCCATTTCGATGCTTCCACGTACTCTTCAATCGTCATGATCCAAATGTCACCCGTACCGCGCTTGTCGAGATTCGAGCTTGTCGCATGGTGAATCGAGTGTTCACGTTTCCATTTTTCATATGCAAAAAGTGTAAGAACGCCAGTAATGGTACCGACAATATCATTTGTTTTTTTGTTTTTAAAGAATGAACCATGTGTACAATCATGGAAGATGATGAATGTCCGAATGACAAATCCTGCTGCAATAACACAAATTCCAAGTGTTAGCCAAATCGACACCGACAAACTTTGGTACGCTAAGAACCATAGGATTAGAAATGGTGGGACTGTATTGATAAGCTGCATAATACTTTTCTTTTTATCTGACTTAGCAAAAGGGGCAACGTCTTTGTGTAGCTGCTTTGTTTTTTCTTTAGACATGTTGTGTAATCCTCCTTCAATCTGATGTTCTTTTTCTGATTCGCTATCTTGAATCTAATGATAAAGAACTTTCGGACTTCACAGAAGACATAACTGTCATGATTTCCGATATGACAAGTGTCACTTATTGTGAATTAATTCACAAACCCTGTCATTTACAACATCTAGACAACATAAATCTTCTTCCTACTCTTCCGAAGTGATTGATACTATAAATCGAGAGATGTGCCTCCCCTTGATAAGGTGACCTATTTCTTGCATAATCATTACTATCACACTTAAGGAGGATTCCATTTTGACTACTGTATATGAAGCACGACGTTCACTTTTGAAATCGTATCTCACCGAGAACAATATCGCCGCAGTTATGATTACAGCACCAGCAAATGTTTTTTATTTTACAGGCTTCAACTCAAATCCCCATGAGAGATTCATGTCTTTGTTTATTGATACACATGCTGATAAGAACTATTTGTTTGTACCCTCATTAGACAAAGATGCTGCCATGCAAGTTTCTGATATTACAACAATTATTCCTATTTCAGACGAGCAAATACCTTTTGAGGTTGTTCGTGAATCGATTGGTGAACTTTCGAAAACAGTTGGTATCGAGGCCAAGGCGCTGAGTTACCATCTTTACAATAGCTTGCTGGAATTTTTCCCAGGTATAGAAGTCGTCGATGTGCAGCCATTCATCAACAAACAAAGAATGAAGAAGTCTAAAGATGAAATCGCAAAATTACGGACGGCTATCGAAATTATTGAAAAGGTTTTGGAGGAAGGCATTAAGAAAGTGAAAATCGGGATGTCTGAGTCCGATTTGACGGCTGAATTGGAATTTCTGATGAGGAAGTTCGGAGCGGATGGTGCTTCCTTTTCAACAATTGTGTTATCCGGAGAAAAAGCGGCATTACCACATGGTTCTCCTGGAGAACGGTCAATCCAAAAAGGAGATTATTTGCTGATTGATTTTGGGGTCATCAAAGACGGATACTGTTCCGATATTACAAGGACCTTCATTATCGGTGAAGCTTCAGAACAACAAAAAGAAATTTACGACATCGTCCTCAAGTCTAATGAAGCTGGCATCAATGCTGTACAAGCGGGGGTACCCTTGAAAACTTTTGATATTGAAGCAAGAAATGTCATCGTTAACAACGGCTACGGGGACTATTTCAATAACCGTGTCGGTCATGGTTTAGGTATCGAAGTGCATGAGGAGCCTTCTATTCATGAAAAAAATGAACAGATTGCAGAGGCAGGACTTGTCTTCACAATCGAGCCCGGTATTTATATTCCCGATGTCGGCGGTGTTCGGATTGAAGACACTGTCTATATCAATGAAGACGGGAAAGTGGAAGTATTGTCCACGTTCCCTAAACAACTCCAAATTCTATAAATTACTCATTTCGAACACGCCCTTGTATATGTCGTAGGTAACTTTCACGTATAGTTGCTACTCATGCGTACAAGGGTTTTTTATCCACTTTCATGCCATGCCCGCCTCACCACCACCGTCACTTCAACATGCCACCATCCACTTCTAAAACGGTCCCGTTAATGAAATCAGATTCGTCGGAAGCCAAAAATAGATAGGCATTTGCTACGTCTTCAGGCGCGCCTAGTCGTGTATAGGGTGTCATCAACTTAATCTGGTCCAGGACTTTCTCTGGAATCGTATCAATCATATCTGTTTCGATGAAGCCAGGTGCGACAGCATTTACATTGATACCTTTGCGACCGAATTCCTTCGCCCACGTCCTTGTCATGCCTATGATGCCCGCTTTTGCCGCGGCATAATTTGTTTGACCGACATTGCCGCCCGTTCCTGCGATTGAAGACGTATTAATGATTTTCCCTTTCCCTAGAGCAAGCATCGGCGGAAGGAACGCTTGCGTACAATTGAAAACACCCGTCAAATTCACGTCGATTACTCGCTTAAAATCATCCACTTCGAGCTTCAGCATCATCGCATCTTTCGTAATGCCAGCGTTGTTAATAAGGATATCTACCTTGCCGAACTGTTCAAGAACTTTTATGGCCATCTCTTTAACAGCTTCACTGTCAGAGACATCCGCCTGAAAGAAAGCGGCCTCAATTCCCAATTCATGCAGTTGTTGTGCTTTCGCCTCTCCAGCCTTTTTATCAAAATCAACAATAGCAATTTGTGCTCCATGTTTGCCAAAAAGTGCAGCAGCAACTGCACCAATTCCATTTGCCCCACCTGTTATGACAACAGTTTTATCTTGTAAACGCATGTAAAGAACCTACTTTCACTTGTTATTTGGCGGACTATTTGAATAACTATTATTTTACCATATTTTATACCGCACCATAGGGTAATCTCCAACAAAAAAAAACAGGAACTCCTGGAATGAGTTCCTGTTTCACCTTATTTACTTCCGAATTCCTCAACAGCTTTACCAATTTTTGATCCGCTAATCGAGTAATGGGTTGCCTGCCAGACTGCTTGTCCATCTTTCAATAGAAACAGTTGGGGTGATTGATGTTCAACACGTAGATTACTTTCGATTTCATTGGAAACAGGCCGGCTATCTTGCACTTTAAGAAAGTATTTCGGTATTCCCGTTGCAGATGACTCAAAAGCATTATAGGCCGCTGCACTAATTGGACATGTTGTGCTATGTTTTAAAACGAACAAAGGATTCTCTTTCGATTGTTCCAGTACGTCGTACCACTCATTAACTGTTTGTAATTCCTTCATTACCTTCAATCCCTTCTATATTAACGTGTTTTCCCATTTGCGTTATTCGTAAACACTTACTCATGCGCTAACGTTAACAAAGGGAGCAGTTTAAGCATTCTCGTTAACTCTTTTTCCACCACATCGTTCATACAAGAGATTTGAAGCCAATTCCTTTCGCGTAAATAAGCACTCTCGTAATGAACATTACAACCGTTCAAAAATAAATTATTGCCGAGCTGAATTGCGCTTAACCCTGTAGGTAACGCAATCGTAACAATGGCATCTGCAGCACTTTCCCCTGACGCCAAAATTGGCAATCCCGCTTGTTCAACAGCCTTCCTCACTTTACTCGCCCTATTTGAAATTGCTGCGTAGACTTCTTCCGGGTGCTCAAATGCCAGTAATGCTACGTCGAGCGCTGCTATCAAATTAGACGATTGGGTATACGGAATCCCTTTTGCCTCCGAATAAGTACCTAAGTCAAGATAGCGCGGCAAGCTATTAGTTGCGGCGATTTCTTCATTATGAAATACGAAAGATAGACCTGTATAACTTAACAGTCCCTTGCCACTGACACCTGTCGCATAGTCAACACCAGTGAGATTAACTGCTGTAGTCCCAATCGCACTTACACAATCCACAGCGAGTGTAATACCATATTGTGAACAAAGCTTTTTGAATGAACATAGATCGTTCAACACACCCGTTGATGTTTCACAATGAACAACCCATAACCAACTGTAGCGACCCGAGCATAATGCGTCTTGAATTTCATCAGCATCAAAAGGGGTCCCCCACTCGATTTCCATTGTGTCAAATTCCATACCGAAACGCTGTGCATGATCAGTGAGCCTAAAGCCAAATTCCCCGTTCACCAGTATAAGTCCTTTACCACTGTGCATACTTAACTGTGCCCCAACAACGTCGTTCGCAAGCGTACCTGTCCCTTGAAGAAGTTGAACGTACTTGGCACCAGTCAATGCGGTTAGTTTTTCTTTCACACTTCGCAAAACACTTTCGAACCCAGACGACCGATGTGAGAATGGTTCTGCCATCATGGCCTTTCTTATTTCTACAGAAATTGTCGCAGGACCTGGTAGGAAATTGACAAGTGGTTTTGATATCCTTCCTGCAACGCCCGCTTCAAACGTTTCTATAGTCAAATACATCGGCTGGAAGGCGGCTTCTGCCGTCCCCGTCAATTGTGCAAACGGTAAAAACCCAAGTTGTCCGTATAATTTCTGTTCTCGAACCGTCCCTGAGATGAGGGCAGCGTCATACCCTTCCTTTAGGCAATACTGGACTAACGCCTGGGCAAGTCCGAGAAATGCCCTGCCATTTCGAAAGTTCTTTTCAATCGCAAGAAGCCTAATTTCTACAGGGTTTTTGGCTTGAAACGGTAATTGATGCTCAACTGGACCAATTTTTCCATCGAGCGAAAATGGACGTTTACTTCGTAGCGCAATCATTCCGACGACCCGATAATCTTTCTTGCAAATAATATATATATTTTCATCATGAAATTTGTCTACAAGTTTCCTTGATTCGTTCCGGTCGTGCTGCGGAATCTCCTCGGCAAAAGTACGGTAATTCAACTCATGAATCTGTTCGAATTCCAAAGCCGTTTCTGCAATTTTATACATAAAACTCATTCTCTCAACTCTTTTCCCGCATGAGTTTCTCTTTCAAATCAACTCGATGCGTAAATAAAAGAAGTGCCGATAACAAACACGCCACGATGAATACAGGAACTCCGTATGAAAAAACCAGCACTAAAACCGGCATCAATAGAACTGCACTTAACCCGGCTAACGTGAAGCTTTTTAGGAATGGATAGAACATGATGAATAAGCCCACAAAAACAGCAAATAATAGTGGATTGAATGCAAGCATGCCGCCTATGAAAGTGGATACGCCCATCCCGCCCCGGAACTTCAAAAATAGTGGATACACATGCCCCAACGTCACAGCGAATAACGCACAAAGTTCTACAGTCACTCCGAATCCAAGCCACTTGGCAACGAAAATGGCCAGTGCCCCTTTCAATGCGTCTCCTATGAATGTCGCAATGAAGGCTTTTTTCCCAAACACCCGCCCAGCATTACGCGCACCGGGATTTCCGCTTCCTTCTATTCGTATATCTTTCTTAAAAAAGAAGCTACTAATCATCGAGCCTGTCAGCACATTGCCCAGTATGTACGAGCCAACTACTAAAAATATAAGTGTCATAATCGATCCTTTATGGTAAATGATAGGTTCTTTCTAGTGTAGCATCTTTCTAACGTTTCTATTAATACTTTCCAACTTGTCCATTAGGATTATTCTTCGTCGTTTTCACTTAGAAGTAGTATACAATTAATTGAAAGGGGTGCATTCAATGCGCGAATTGTCATTTCGTCTTCTTTTAGCATTTGTTCTCTGCATCTTCTTTGGTATCGCTTTTGGATATATCGCTACCGCTGTTGGTAACGAATCGATTGCACACTTCGATACTGCCGTTATTGGATTTGTCCAAGGACTGGAAGCACCGTGGCTGACATCTATTATGAGAGTATTTACGTGGATTGGTTCAGGTTATGTCGTTGCGACAATTGCCTTGATCGGATTTATCGTCTTATACTTTGTGCTACGCTACCGTCATCAAGCATTTCTATTAATTGCAGTCATTGCAGGTTCCGTTTTATTAAACAGCGCGCTCAAAAGTTATTTCAAACGAGAGCGACCGAGTATCCACCGGATCATGGATGCAAACGGCTTTAGCTTCCCCAGTGGTCATTCGATGATGGCCTTCGCTCTTTATGCAATCATCGCGTATATCGCCTGGCGTAATGTAAAAACCACTATGAACCGTGTTGTTCTTGTTCTGTTCACTGCTTTCATGATCATTATGATTGGCACAAGTCGCATTTACCTTGGCGTCCATTATCCAAGTGATATTGTTGGAGGATTCGCAGCAAGTGCGCTTTGGGTGACGATTGCTATTTCAGTTTACGGGTATTTCCTAAACAAACATGAAAAATAAAAAAGGCCGTTTCGCGTAGAAAGATAACGTGGAGCGGCCCCTTTAACATCCCCGGCCAATCAGGTGAAAATAGGGCCTTATTCAATTCATTTCCTGGGAAATCCCGCGAAATAACTCCCATTCCAATCTATTTTGAGGTGTCATTTCCTATTGATTTAACTGCTTGGGTACCTACTACAAAACCCGCTATCCAAGTAGCAATTCCTATTAAAAAGTAGGTTCCTAACACCCCATTTACCAAGTCTATTCAAAGTACTTGGTTGCTTCTTCCTCCGTAAGGATTTTTGGCGTAAGCCCTCCAAGTTCAATGTAGTCAGTGCGCCCATTTACTTTTACAATGAAGATATCACGGTTTTTCGAAGGTAGTATCGAGTCGGCCCAGATGTTTTGATTTGCATAAAATTCTTTTATCTCCTGCTCGGCAGCTAATGGAATCGGCGTGTTAGCAACAGTGTGCGAATTGGCTTCCATAACCTGTAACGCTTGTGCTTTTGGGTCATTTTGGTCATGAATATTTTGCAATAAATCAACGACTTCCCCGAAACCGATAATTAAGATTCCGCAAATTGAATAGGTGAAAATGGTATTCAGAAAACCAGCAATCCCCATCCCATTTGAAAATGAATCTCCGAACGAAATGATAAATATGCATCCTTGAATAATGCCCCATGCAATAACAACCAGCCCGGCAGCTTTTAACACAAACCCAATGCCTGTACGCTTTGCGAATAATTCACTCATACAACTCAATCCCTTCCATTTTCCGACTCTTCTATTGTAATTATACGTACTTGAATGAAATTAGTTTCATTCGGATTTGGTACAATGAAAAGAACGCGAGGAGGCTTTTATTTATGAATTTATTCACCGAACGTGTCATACGCATCATTCAAGGAATTCCCGCTGGCCACGTCATGACTTATGGTCAAGTTGCTGCAGCTGCTGGAAGTCCACGTGGTGCGAGGCAAGTTGTGCGGGTACTGCATTCAATGAGTAAAAAATACGGGTTGCCTTGGCATCGAATTATCAATGCGCAGGGCGCAATTTCACTTACGAATGGCGACCAGCGTGAGTTGCTTGAGATGGAAGGAATTATCTTTAAAGAGAATGGTAAAATTGATTTGACCATATACCGATGGTTTCCTATTGATATCGATGAAGGTTGAAATGACTAAAACACCGCAATGAAAAATATGTACATCTCCTCTAGAAGATTTAGAGACAAATGGTTTATAATTCTTTTATAGAGGGTAATGTCGAATAGGGCTTGCCCATGCTATGAAAATATTAATTGGTTAGGAATGAAAGACATGCTAAAAGACTTTAAAGACTTCGCACTCAGAGGAAACGTATTCGATCTCGCCATTGCAGTTGTAATTGGGGCCGCATTCGGGAAAATCGTATCTTCGCTCGTTGAAAACATTATCACACCGCTTATCGGAGTGATTTCTGGTGGTATTGACTTTTCAGGGCTACATCAGAAAATCGGGGATGCAGATGTTACATACGGTGTTTTCCTTCAATCTATTTTTGATTTTCTCATCGTCGCGTTTGTCATTTTCATGGTGATCCGTCTGATGGCGAAATTTAAACGTAAAGAAGAGGTAGTTGAAGAAGCAGCACCTGAAGTGGATCCTAAAGAAGCCCTACTCATAGAGATTCGTGATTTGCTGAAAGAAGGAAAAACACTTTAATATGTACTTTAATAGAGGACAATCCTGCTATGGGACTGTCCTCTTTTTGTTTTAAAAAAACTAATAGTTCACTTCTATAGATGAGTGAACAGAAAGATTAACAATACGAAATGATGACCCCATTACCCGGATCGCCTTCCTGACTCAATCTACCGTTACAGAAAGCTCTTTTACTACTAACGAAGGTGAGCCATAACCGCCTGGCATGAACTTTAGGTCTGCCCCTACCTCTTCAATATCTTTTAAAAAACCGAAGAAGTTGCCGGCAATTGTCATCTGCTTGACGGCTGACGCAATTTTCCCACCTTTAATATGGAAGCCTGTCGCTGCGATGGAAAAGTCACCTGAGACCGTACTAACTCCAGAATGAAGGCCGGCTAAGCTTGTGATAAATACACCTTCTTCAATAGATGCAATTAGTTCTTCCTTGCTCTTGTTACCTGGAGCGATATACATATTCAACGGAGCGATTGTCAGTGTGCTTTTATACGAAGGCTTGCGTGCATGCCCGGTTGTTTTAACCCCATCCTTTTTTGCCGTTTTCCGGTTATGAAGCAGCGTTTCCAGTGTTCCGTTTGAGACGATTGCACGTTTTTGGGTCGCCACGCCTTCACCATCAAAATTCGAACCGGCAATTGCGTCAGGATGAGACGGATCGTCAAGCAGCGTGAATGTTTCGGCCGCAATCTTTTCTCCCACTTTTCCTTTTAGTAACGACTGGCCCTTTTGCGTGTTTTCAGCCGAAAAGATTGGTGTAAACGCTGCAAGTAACGACGCGGATGCATCATGGCGCATGATGATTGGGTATTTTCGTGTCGGAATTGATTGTTCCCCTAGGTTTGACAATGCCTCTTCCGCTACTTCTTTCGCAATTGTATCTGCGTCGAGCTCATTAAAGTCGCGAGTCATTTTACTGAAGCTCCCGGTTTTCATTTCTTCCCCGTCTTTGACGACAGCCGAAATATAAATAATAAGACCGTTCTGCTTTTCATTCAATGAAAGGCCTTTGTTATTCGCCATAACGCGCTCCTCAGAAAAGTCTTGTAACATGCAATAATTGAGTGTGACAATACGCGGATCATACGCAAAAACTTTCGCTTCAATTGACTTGATCAGTTCGATTTTCTTTAGGGTAGGCACTTGCGCAAGTTCTTCGCTATAAAAGTCATGCTTTGTGTATGTTTCACTGCCCTCGAAAATATCTGTTCCGTCATCTTCATCAAGTACATCCGCATTCGCTTTTGCACTGTCAATCAAAAATGCAATCGAGGATTCCTCAATTTTTTCCGTATAAGCATAGCCCATTTTTCCATTGTAGAGACCGCGAAAACCAAGGCCGCCTTCTTCAGACGTCTCGTAACTATCAATTTCTCCTTTGAAAATCATGACTCGAAATGATTCGGACTTCTTATAATAAACTTCAGCTTCTTCGAAACCCATTTCCACTGCTTCAGCTAATAGCTTCTTTTGAAATTCGTTGATAGTCATTAATTATTCCCCCTTCGTCCCGCCGACGGTAATTTCACTGACACGAATCATTGGCTGACCGACATTAACCGGCAAGCTTCCACTGATTGACCCGCACATACCAGCCCCGTGTGCCAAGTTATCGCCAACCATGTCAACAAGCTGCAGCGTTTTTGCCCCATTGCCAATCAAGGTTGCACCACGGACAGCGCGATCGATTTTACCATTTTTCACGAGGTACGCTTCCGCAACAGAAAAGTTGTATTCACCTGTTGCAGGATTCACAGAACCACCACCCATATACTTCGCGTAAATACCATGTTCCGTCGATGCGATAATTTCTTCTGGTGTTGATTTCCCAGGCGCGATATAAGTATTCGTCATACGGGATGTCGGATTGAATCGATACGACTGGCGGCGTGAAGAACCCGTCGCTTCTGCATCCATACGGCGTGCATTGAATTTATCGATAAGATAACCTTTTAAAATACCATCTTCAATGAGAATATTCTTTCGTGTCTTTTCACCTTCATCGTCAACATTGAGTGATCCCCATTCGTTTGGAAGCGTACCATCATCAATGTACGTCACGATATCCGGCGCCACCTTCTCGCCAATTCGATTTGCAAAGACGGAGTTGTTTTTTGCAACAGAAGTTGCTTCAAGTCCGTGCCCACAAGCTTCATGGAAAATAACTCCGCCGAATTCATTGTCGATTATGACTGGGAATTTTCCACTTGGACATTCATCCGCTTCGAGCATCGTCACCGCAATGCGCGCAGATTCACCTGCATAATGATTCAGATCCAGGTTTTCTATAAATTCAAAACCTGCATGTGCGCCTGGTCCATAGAAACCAGTCTGCATTTCAATGCCATCGGAAGCCGTTGCCTGAATGGAGAGCCTGCTATAGACACGTGTGTCTTCAACGAATTTCCCTTCAGAGTTTGCAATAAGTACATTCTGCTCCTCATCGATATAGCGCAGCGCGACTTGTTTGATGCGCTCATCGTAGTTTTTGGCAATGTCATTAGCCTTTCTCATAACTGCTACTTTACGTGCATGTTCCACCGTTCGCGGCATTTGTGTAATTGTATGGATGGGTTGAATGATTTCTTTTTGAAGAGGATGAATTGTGCCGTTCGCCCCGCCTTTAATCGCAAGTGCTGCCCGTTTTGCTGCATTAATTAACCCCGCTTCCGAGAAATCCGTCGTATAGGTATAAATGCATTGGAGACCTGAAAAAATGCGGATACCTATCCCGAAGTCACGACCTGAAATGCTTTTCTCGATCTTGCCACTTTGTAATTCCATTGTGTTTACATACTTATCTTCAATAAATACTTCTGAGAAATCGCCCCCCGTGGAGAGTGCGGCTTCCAATACGTTTTCAATAATTGATTGCTTGATCATATTCCCATTCCTCCTCTACTACTAGATTATAGCGAATATTCTATACAATTACAGCATTTACATTACTAATTTGGTATTTCCAGAGAATTGATTCGCGCCAAAAAGAAGTGCGTCAGACGTCTGATATATAAAGTTTTATTCGATCATGCACTCATGGATTATCCTCGCTCCGACAACAAATTCGCCACAATTAACATCATCATAATTCAGACAACATTGCCTGCCAATCTCAGTGGTGGTATAATGGAAAAAGGATTTATCGTCTAAAAGGAGTGATAGTCAATGTGGTTCCTATACATCATGTTCACACTGTTTGCATTCGTAATCGTTGGTAATATCGCAGGTCTAGTTCGTACATTCAGTAGCCATAAATAAGTACACGCAAAAGCCCTCCATTATCGGAGGGCTTTTTGTATGTTATGCGGTTATATCTCGTTTTATGAATGTTGTATAACTGATAAATAGGAAGATCACGATATAAACCGCAAGAACGGCGAGTGAAAATGGCATTGTAATGCCCTCCACAATCCGAAAGTCCGTTTCGTAAATCGTCAAATCCATATGCGTAAAGACAATGTATTTCACAATTTCATATCTCGCCAGGAGCATTACCAATGTCGACCCCATAAAGTAGATGAATAACGACAGCCCGATTGCAAGTGAGCTAGAACGGAAGACGCTACCAATCATGAATGCAAACGTTGCTGTAACAAATACATTTGCAAATGACAGGAGCAGCATATAAAGACCTTTCCCCCAAACAGAAACTTCTACTACTTCTTTACCATTCCAAACAAGTTCTTGCCCATTGCCCGATTGGAAGAAGATAAACGCGCCAAGTATAGAAACAATGAAACCGACGAGCATAAGAAGAATACCGAATAAAATAACCGTCACATATTTCGACGTTAAAATTTTCCACCTTTTTACGGGACGAGATAACAACATTTTAATTGTCCCTTGCGTAAATTCAGACGCGACAATTCCCGCGGCAACAATGACCGTCAGTAAAACAGCGATGGAGCCGATACCGCTCGAACCCATAATCATTTTTTCCCTGCCAGTTTCGCTTAGCGGTTCAATTGAGTTCGCAAGTCGGTATTCAAGAACTTTTTCTTTGCCCTCTAACCGTTCCTTTTCGCTCTTCACACGTTCAGGATTATTCAAGTCTTCTTTCACATAGGTCAATTCATTTTGTACAGACGTTTTCCAATCTTGTTCTTCGGAATTATTCATTGTATTGACCCATTTTGTCAGACCAAACATCCCTAAAATTGCCAAAACGAGTAGACCTGTCATAACCCAAGTCCCTTTTTTACTCCACAGTTTCATCCATTCATTTTGTATGAGCCTCAGCAATCTGGCCACCCCCTGTCATTTCTAGGAATTGATCTTCAAGCGTCTTGCGATGCGGGTGAACCGCAAACAATTGCATCTCATTCGCCGCAATTTGCTGTACGAGTCCTGGAATCTGCGTTTTTTCTGCTTTAATAATAAATCCGTCGTTATGTGCTTCTACAGCGAATCCTTCAGCTTTCAGCATACTTTCTGCCATTTCGGCCGGGAATATTTCAATATAATAGTGAGATTCTTGCGTTTCAGACATTTCCCGGATATCAACCAATTTACCATTCTGAATGACCGCAATCCGGTCGCACATAAGCTCAATTTCAGATAACATATGGCTAGAAACGAAAATGGAAACACCTTCTTTTTCTGCTATCATCTTGAGATACGTCCGGAATTCGCGGATACCCGCTGGATCCAGTCCATTCGTCGGTTCATCGAGAATTAAAAATTTCGGACGATGCAGGATTGCCTGCGCAAGCCCAAGCCGTTGCCGCATTCCCAGTGAATACGTCGATACTTTTTCGTGTATACGGTTTTGCATACCTACCTGGTTAATGACTTCTTCGATTCGTGCTTTTGTAACACCGTCGTGCATACGCGCAAAATGCAGTAAGTTTTTATAGCCGGACATGAACTTATACATTTCCGGGTTTTCAACGATAACACCTACTTTGGAAAGCCCAACTTCAAAATCATCAGCGAGTAATTTTCCGTCGATGACGATATCCCCGCCCGACGGCTCCATTAAGCCAACCATCATCCGAATCGTCGTCGTTTTCCCCGCCCCGTTCGGGCCCAGGAACCCGGTGATTTGCCCCGGATACAACGATAAATTCAAGTTGTCGATAATCTTTTTCTTGCCTATCGTTTTCGATAAGTTCTTCAATTCCACTACTGGTTTCATTTCCACGTCAACTTCCCTCCCTATAGAAAAGCGCAAGGCGCCGTTTTAGACGCGACAGGCATAAGACGGACCGGCGAAGCGGCGTTCTTTGCCGCACAGGCGGGCCGACTTATGACCCGAGCGTCTGGCGCCTGGAGCCTAGACACCATATCCATTTGAATTTTTTTACTTACTCCCTAAACAGTGACACCATCCATGAAGTAGCATCTTTCCCATACGTATCGCGGATTACGTCAACCGCTTCATGCGCGATTATCCGTCCCCCTCTTAGTACTACGATTTCATCGAGCAATGGTTCCACTTCTTTTAATTCATGCGTCGACAGGAGGACCGTTTGTCGCTCCGGATTAGTAAAACGAATAAGCCCTTTGGCGATATCGTCACGCACCATCGGATCCAGTCCGGAGAACGGTTCATCCAGCAAATAGTAATCGGCTTCACGCCCAAGAGTCACTGCAATTTTAACGCGTCCGCGGTTCCCTTTCGACAAATTCTTTATTTTTGAATCAAGAGACAAATTCAGAAACTGTGCAATTTCTTTGGCTTTCGCCGGATTAAAATCAATGAACTGAGATTCATAAAACTCAATCAGCTGACCTACCGTAAAATATGGATAGAATAGGTCTGCATCTGGCATGTAAGCAATATTGGTTGCCACTTTACGCGTAATGCGACTTCCGCCGAACGCCGCCCTTCCCGAATCAGGTGTCACTAACCCAGAAATCAGTTTCAACAGCGTCGTTTTTCCACTCCCATTTTCTCCGACAAGCCCTATGATTTTCCCTTGTGGCAAAGAAAGTGTCAGGTCTTCAAGCGCTTTCCTGCGGCCATACTTTTTCGTTATATTCTTCAGTTCAATCATCTTTTCCACCCCGTTCCTGTAGCTGCTGCAGCATTTCAGACTTCGTAAAACCAAGCGCTTCAACACTTTGAATGAATGACGTCACAAGCCGTTCCTTCATTTCATTACGAAGCATAGCAATCTTCATTTCATCTTCCGTTACGAAAGATCCCTGCCCCCTCTTGGTTTCAGTGATTTCCATCTGCTCCAGCTCCTTATAGACGCGTTGCATCGTATTGGCATTCACACCGGCTTCAACTGCATAATCACGAACGGATGGCAATTTCTCCCCTGGTTTCAACGTTCCCCGAATAATTTCGCCTGTAATCAGGTCGATGAGCTGCTGATAAATTGGTTTGTCTGGAAGAAAATCTATGCCCATCGTTACAACCTCACTTTCTTTTCGAACAACATTGACCCGACAACAAAATAGAGTGCCGTCATCATACCGTAAAGGACAAGACTACCGATTGTTAAAATCGTTCCGCCTGGGACAATATAATTGTTAAGCATTAAGAGTTCCATTGGCTGAATCGGTCCATACATAGGCATCATTTCCTTGACTGTCTGGAATACTTGCGTAAACCAGACAAGTGCCCATCCATAGAGCCATATGTTCACCGAGATAATAACGACGACAATCGAGAACCAACCCATCCAAGAACGGAATACTTGGTAAATGGACCAGAAGAAAAAAACGAGTGCCATGACATAAAGGGCGTTCAATAATATAACAACACCCACACGTAGCCATAAAGACAAATTGTCTGCAATGGATATAGCTCCTTCGCCTACGTAATAGGAGATACCCACAACCATCCCGCACAACAAAAGCGAAAAGCCTGTTGCCAAGAGTATTAGTAAAAACTTTGCGCCAATCAGCTGTTGCATCGACGCGGGGGAATGAAGCCAAATATCCGGCCGTCTTATGTCTTTTCCTAGGCTACGGAAAAGCAATGATACCGCCATGATTACGTGAAGGAGAAAAAAAAGTCCAATCATCGGTTGGATAGAAGTAAGGAACCCTTCCGACAGCCCAAAAACCACGCGATCCACACCCCAAGAAAGGAATAGACTATTGATTAAAACAAAGATGGCCAGTCTCCACTTCATCTGCGCCCACTCTTTTTGCAATAAACCTTTCCAAACTTTCATATGGTTTACAACCTCACTTTCTTCTCAAAAAGGACGGCTGCAATGATGAATATAGCGGCTGTAAAGAAAGCATCAAATAGAATTTCACCCGTGTAAAAAAATGTTTCGGTATGCTCGAAGTAAATAAAATCCACATTGATTTTCGGATTTTTGACTTTCATTAAATCAATAGGACCAATTAAAAACAGTTTCTCGTATAGTTCGGAGAGGGCAAATAGAGCATATTGCCGAGACGCGACAAGGAATATTATAATTGTTGCAACAATTGAGAATCCCTTTATATATGGTTTCATCAGTCGGTCAATGACCCAGAAGAAAAACCCGATACTCATAAATGATATCGATACTGCGAAAATTATGACGATAAAAATACTTCCAAAGAAAAGTAAATCATCAAAGGTAGCCATTGTCGAGCTGAATAATACGTGTTGAATCGCAAGAACCGTTGTGGGAATTAACAATGCCACAGCGCCAATAAGGGTTGCAAAAAGTGCTTTCACTCCTACCAATTTAAAAATGGAAGCCGTCGAATGAAACCATACATCTGGACGTTTCATTTCTCTTTCCAACATTATAAACAATGCAGTAACCGGTGCTAACACACTTGCACCCGCCCAAATGAAACAGATTACAAGCGCCACTTCAAAGACATGTGCTTTGATACCAATAAAGTTTACTAACAGATGTGGGACAAATGACATTACGATGATCCCAAGTACCGCACTAACAAGTAATGGCCACTTCATCGTTACCCACTCTTTCTTCAACAATCCATTCCACTGCTTCATCAGCGTACCCCCTCTTCGTATTAGTGTATTAGCTACATGGTACACTATATGCAAAGGAGTTGTAAAGGGATTTGTTGGGATAAAATTCAAAGATGGTTCAAAAAGAATAAACGATGAACGCTATGTTAATTTCCAGCTGGAAGTAGAAAAACGCCGAACTTGTATGCTCAGCGTTTTACTAATTCAATTATTCACTCTTTTACCCACAAATTCATTCAATTAGGAATAATCATCTGACTATTATTAAACTTTTTTGGCTTGGTATAGATAAATGGATGAAGCAATACTCTGGATGAAATATGCACCCATCATTATAAATATAAATCCTCCGTAAGGAAGTAATTTTAAAGCCCCTACTATGACAACGCCTATTATTAGGCCACCAGACAAAATGGAATAGGATAGAGATTTCGCCTTATATATTAATTCCCAACCCCTTTCGTCTTTGGATTCCTTATTATTTTCAAACTTGGCCCTATAAATTTCAGCCAAAACTACAATGACCACCAGTATTAAAATTAGAAATTGTAAAAATAAGCCCATTTTCATTCCTCCCTTTCATACTTAAAAACTTGGGTAATTGGTTTGTTCAATACATCGGCAACTTTAAAAGCTAAAATCAGCGATGGGTTATATTTATTTTTTTCCATTGCTGCTATCGTTTGTCGACTGACCCCCACGGAGTCAGCTAACTGTTGTTGCGTCCATTTCTTTTCTGCACGGCAAACTGTAATTGTATTCTCTAGCATATCCACTACCCCCTTCGCTAAATTGATTGTAATATATTTAAAACATTTTGTAAAGTATTTATAACATTATGTAAGAATTAGCATACACCATTAAAGTTATCAAGACACTAATACACAATCTATTTGAAAATCCAATTACTTTCAACGAGGTCTATAACTTTTACTTATGCCACGGAGTCAGAAAAGGAGAATGGTACTGATTTTCAATGACGACTATACTAAAGGTATTACGTTCAAGGGAGTGTTGGATGATGAATACATTTCTAACAGGCATTGATCATATCCAAATTGCAGCGCCACCGGGTTCCGAAGATGCAGCTCGTTTATTTTACAGTGAGTTACTCGGTATGGAGGAAATTCCAAAACCAGAAAATTTGGCGGGACGCGGTGGTTGTTGGTTCCTTTGTGGCTCACAAGAAGTGCATATCGGTATCCAGAAAGACTTCATGCCTGCGAAAAAAGCGCATCCTGGATTTACGGTGAATTCACTTAGGCAATTGAAATCACGGTTGGAAGAAGCTGATTATGAGATTAGTGAAGAGCCTCCAATCGAAGGACGTTCTCGCTTTTTTACACATGACCCTTTTGGCAACCGGATAGAGTTTTTAGCGTTTGAATAAAAAGTGTATAATACATTTAAATTTCACCTCATTATGCAAAAGGATGCACAATGAGGTTTTTGATTTGAATCTATAATTTACCGGGTCAGTTCCATGCCCCCCCCTTACTACCCTGTCACTCCATTACGCTTCAATAATCTCCCTCTCTTGCACATCCAATCGTTCCAGTTCATGTAGCAATTCATCACGCTTTCTCGCAAGTCGGTCTTGAACCTTGCGCACATCTTGAAGCACACCGTTCAGCTTACTTTTCGCGCCTGTAATGCGTGAATGAATCATCCAGTCTGAAAAAATATTATCGAAAAACAGGTCAGTAAATGTAAAGATGTCATTTTTGTTCACCGTGAATGATTCAGTCGCGGCATTTTGGACATCCATCAGTTCCGTCTCAAAATGGCGAAGGGCACGTTGCGCGCGATGGACAAGATCATCAGAGCTATTAATTTCGGAGTATTTAAGAGCCGATACCAGCAAGCCACCGCCAAGGAACGTATCCCATATCGACAATCCTTCTGCCGCCCCAAGCTTCTCCAACGCCGCATCGAGTGCCCGATTTGCCTTGGTACCCGCATCGCAAGCTTCGTCAATTTCACGCAGCATCGAACGCAGTCTTACTCTATCATCTGCTATCTTTTGTAGCGTACCATTCGCAATTGTGTCATTGAATCGAATCCACGTCTCTTTCTCCTTCAGAAAGTCCGCCCACTCTTCCTCGATATGGTCGAAGTCTGGATTTTTAATCTCATCACGTAATCGGACCGCATCCGCTTCCAAGTCCTTCACTACTTTTTCTGCTTCATTATAATGGAGCTCCGCATCTGCTGCTTCTGAAATCTCCTTCTCCATTTTTTCATCCCACTTGCCTGTCCACTCACTTATCTTATTCATAAAAGAAAACTTACCAAGCTTTACTACATCCTGTTGTTCTTTTGTAAGTTTTTCATGCAAGTTATCACGTTGGATAATAGCTTCTTTAAGTTTTACCTCCGCGCCCCCAAGACGCCTTGTCACCCGGTCGCGCTCAGTGCGTATCATCGTCAATTCCATTTGTCGTTCTTGTATTTCCTGTCTCATTGACTCCACCCCTTTCTCTGTTATACGAAAACAATTGGATGAAGTTTCATTTACACATTATATTTTACCCACATGTGGATAACACCTAATTAATCGTCAGAGGAATCACCTTATCCACAGCTATTTATTGATTTCAATCAAGGTTTATCCCCCCCTCAAAGGTATATGCTAGAAGTGGAGGTATGTCCATCATGAAAAAAATACTGTCCATTGCAATTGTTCTTATACTACCCCTCTCCGCCTGCGGGATAGAACCAGCAGTTTCTACACTGCCTGATCCCGTGCCCGATCAGGAAATGTTTTCATCAGAAGAAGGTTTATCTCTTGTATTGGACGAAGATTCATTCATCGGTTCGCCTCCCGTCATTAAGACGCTTGTGCGAAACGACAGCTCATCCGATTACCAGTTAGGCGAGTTTTATCATATAGAAGTAAATAAAGATGACCAGTGGTATATGATTACCTACTCAGATGCCGTGTTCTTAAAAAACCCGTCTTTCAAAGACTATGGAAATATGTTGTCAGCTGGCAGTAAAACAAACCAGACTTTTTCGGTCGACGCACTCGGCGTGACACTGATTCCAGGTGAATACCGTCTTGTGAAAACCTTTATTTCAACAGGTGAGCCAATGCACGAACTATCCGTTGCCGCGCTGTTTTCAGTGGAATAATAAATAAACCGGAACAAAGCATATGAGCCTTGTTCCGGTTTATCAGTTTTTATCCCCAAACTTCCTTCGCCACGCCCACTATGAATTCCAATTTTTCACATTGCTGCTCTTCTGTCAGTTTGTTGCCATGATGCGTTGACGCCAATCCGTTTCTTTTCTTATAACAGGATCGCAAATGAGCGGACCTTCTTTCTTTTCTTACAACAGGTGCGCGAATGGGCGGACCTTCTTTCTTTTCTTGCGGCATGAGCTCAAATGAGCGGACCTTCTTTTTTTCTTGCGGCAGGAGCGCAAATGAGCGGACCTTCTTTCTTTTCTTACGGCAGGAGCGCGAATGAGCGGACCTTCTTTCTTTTCTTACGGCAGGAGCGCAAATGAGCGGACCTTCTTTCTTTTCTTACGGCAGGAGCGCAAATGAGCGGACTCTTTTTTTATGGCAGTATCGCGAATGAGCGGACTGGGAATCCCGATGCTTTTTCCGGCTTAGGGACGATATTAAAAATGACTGCGCCTTTTGCAGGCACTTTATCCAAGTTTGTTAATAGCTCAATTTGATAGGTATCTTGTTCAAGAACGTAATATTCGCCTAGAAGAGCTTGGTTCTTTTGAAAGTCTATGGCTGAATCGGTATCGAATGTTTCATGACCAACTGCTTTCACTTTTCTTTCGTCAAATAAAAACTGCAAAGCAGCAAGACCCCAACCCGGTATACGGTTATTCCCATCGGCATCTTTATTGCAAAAAGCCTCGTTATCCGGCCAGCGTTTGCTCCAATCTGTGCGTAGTGCTACAAATGTACCTGCCTCAATTTGTCCGTGCTGAGCTTCAAACTTCAGAATATCTTCAACAGTTAATGTAAAATCATGATTTGCATCGGATTCTTTTGATTTATCGATGACAACAAGCGGTAATACCAATTCTTTTAAACCCAATTCATCCAAGTATCTTGTATCACGTACGAAGTGAATTGGTGCATCAATATGTGTCCCATACTGTCCTGCAAATTTAAAGCTCTGTGCAAAAAAACCATCATCATGATCGAATAGTGTCGTAAACTCTGCTGCATCAAATGCTGAAAAATGGGGTGATTCGGGTCCAAAGGTATGTGTTAAATCGACCCATTCTTTCTTTTTTAACAAAGCAATTGCATCGATTAATTCGTTTGACATAATAATTCTCCCTCCATCTTTTGAAGGTAACTTTAGTCTCCAGAAAAAACAAAAGCGAAGGGCGCCTGCTTAGATGCGACAGGCATAAGATGAAGATGCGTAGCGGCGTTCTTTGCCGCAGAGTAGCTTTAGCTTATGACCCTAGCATCTGGCGCCCGGAGCCTAGACGAAACAAAAAACCTCTTCTAAATTTCAAGAAGAGGTTTTGGCATAATCGCTTTTTGCTCTTCTTATCTACAAGCCCTAAGCATTACACTTAAGCTTCTGGAATTAGCACAGTACTTTTACAAGTCTGTTGCTGAGGTATCATCGGGCCAGTCCCTACACCTCTCTGGATAAGAAAGTTACGTATTTAGTTGTTAAATAGTACAATACATGTTCCTGAATGAATTGTCAATACAGAATATATAAAACTTTCTATATATATATGATGATATAGAATCCCATTAAATTCGCCGCGACGCTAGGGGATGCCGAGCAGCTTCGCCCACCAGTCTTAGGGCGAGGCTACCCCTTGTAACGCGCCTTCTCTCAGTTAATATAGGCATTCATTTGTTCTACATATATAGTCACATCTTTTTCCCTCGGACAAGTTAGACAAACAAAAAAGCTCATAAGTATGTACCAACTTTTCGATGCTACTGTTTTTCCTTATAGTCTGCCATTATTTTCTTTCTTACATAGCTTAAATGCCTGTACATCTGTGTGAATGATTCGTACGGGTCTCTTTTTTTCAACGCCTCATAGATGGCTAAGTGATGCTCAATTGTAATATCAGGCTCTCGATAGGTGATTAAGCTGTCTGTTTTCTCATGCGTAATGAGCAGGGAATCTATCATTCCTTCGACGACTGGATTGTTGGCGCTTTGTGCAATCAATCTGTGGAATTCCTTATCTAAACGACCATAATCACTATCAGCATTTTCTTGAATGCTATCAATTGTTTCTTTGATCTTTTCGAGTTGCTCATCCGATATCTTCTCGGCTGCAATCGTGACAAGCCCCAACTCTAACGCCATGCGTGCTTCAATGATCGCAGGAACATTGTTAATCGATAGCGCGAGCATTACCTTAAATGGATTACTTCCGACCCTATCATTTATAAACGTACCTCCGCGCGGCCTTCTCGTAATGATTTCCAAGGTCTCCAAAGAGCTAAGCGCTTCCCGCAGTACAGGCCGGCTAACGTCAAATTGTTCCATCAAATTCATTTCTGGAGGCAATTTATCCCCCGGATTCAGCTGCCCACTCATTAATAGCTGAACAATTTGTTCTAACACCTGTTGCGAGAGGGTGCTTCTACGGACAGTGTCCATTTTATATTCTTTCATTTCAACCCTCCTTTTCTTATGTTTCCAAGGACACTTTAAACTTCAACCAGACTTTGATATCTCTCATAGATCAGCTTAGCTGTTAGGATATCAAAAATAGATACACCTACCGATTTGAAAACAGTTACTTTTTGTTTCATCTTTTCATTTTCACCTTGTTGAACCAATGTTTTCAACTCCGGGATTGTCTCTTCACTGTGGCCAAACTTTTTTGCGTTAATCATTTCTCCACATTCGGAAAATGCTGCATGCGTGTCGACGAATAGATGATCTGCTTCTTTGATGATTGAGTCGGGAATCTCTTGCATAAATGATTTGAATGCACCTGAACCTGCGAAATGCTTTCCAGTCAAATCAACTTGCCCGTCGTAAGGAATAACCGGATTTGTTGATGTCGTCGTTGTAATAATAATTTGTGCCTCTTTTACAATGCTCGCAGGATCTGAACTATCAAATCGAATAGTTGGAAACTCCTTCTTCGCTTTCTCTATAAATTTATCGAGTCTTTCCTTACTACGATTATACACTAAAACCCTCTTTACTGACCTTACAGCGCAAGCCGCCTGTAAATGACTCCACCCTTGATCGCCAGTGCCTAGAATGCCAATGGTCTCCGTTTCATCCGATGCCAAGTATTTCATACCCAATCCACTGACTGCACCAGTCCGCATAGCGGTAATCGTTCTGGCATCCATAACGACAAGTGGTTTCATCGTCTTCCTTTCATTCAACAAGAAGATGCCCCTTAACGTAGCTTCCCCGATTGCAGCATTGCCTGGAGCGATACCAATCAGCTTCGCCCCATAATAATTTTCATAAAAAGAAGGCATTAATAGCGCCGAATTGTCATCATCATTGATGAATAATCGTTCGGGGACAAAGGAGTTCTTCTCTCCATCGTTTATGTAATACTCTTCGATTGTATCGATAATATCCTTCATCGAGATAAGACTTCTAATTTCCTGTTCGTCAATAAAATGCATAGCCAACCTCCTCAAAATAATCGCGTTACTTAACTATTTCTATAGGGTTCAATACGTTAGATGGTGTTTCCCCGGCAAACACTTTTAAAACGGACTCCGCAGCCAGCATCCCCATTTTCAATCTCGTTTCCTTTGTCCCTGATCCGATATGGGGTGTCGTAACGATGTTTGACAACTTCAACAATGGATGACTCGTGTCAATTGGCTCTTGCTTATAAACATCCAAGCCAGCCCCAGCTATTTCTTTGTTGACCAATGCATCATGCAAAGCTTCTTCATCCACGACGGCACCACGTGAACCGTTTACGAAGATGGCACTGGTCTTCATCGATTTAAATTCTGCTGCACCAAATAAATTCTTTGTCTCAACAATGAGTGGCACCATATTACAGACAAAATCAGAGCGCTCTAGAAGTTCAGGTAAACTACAATACTGCGCGTCATAAGTCGATTCAGCATCCACATCACGGTTGCGGTTATGATAAAGGATCTCCATACCAAATCCAAATCTCGCCCGCTGAGCAATTGCTTTCCCAATGCCGCCCATTCCCACAATTCCAATCACTTTTCCGTGAACATCCGTTCCGAATAACTCCTCCCCTAGCTGCTGATTCCAATCCCCCCGCTTAACGTAGGCATCCAATTCAGGAATTCTTCTTGCAGCGGAAAGTAATAGCCCAAACATTGCATCTGCTACGGTCTCATTCAAAACACCTGGCGTGTTTGTTGCCACTATATTTCGTTTTGTCAGCAATGATAAATTCAAATTATCGTATCCGACCGAAACGTTGCTTACAACTTTCAATTGCGGAGATTGTGCTAGTAACGCATTGTCTACCTTTAAACCAGATCCTAGAAGTGCATGCGTATCTTGGAGATGTGTTTTAAACTGTGGATATGTATATTCATTTAGCTCCTCAAAGTAAACGACCTGACACGTTGTTCGAAGATAATCTAAAACTTGAGGATCTATTTTTTTATAAACAATCACTTTATGCTCCATCGAATTTCCTCCTTACTAAAACAGAATATAGACCAACGTTTCCCGCTGGCCTACCCCATATATTTTCCATATAGCAGAATACTATCGATTTAAAGTCACCTGACTAAACAAGGCCGTTTATTATCGAATTTCCATTCTGGAATTAAATACTGCATACCGATAGAATCATCACGAGCGCCAAGGTTTTGATCGATATAGAGTTTATTGGCCTTTTCGATCTGCTCCATATCAATTTCAACACCTAAGCCAGGCGCAGATGGAACTTCGATTTTCCCATTTTTAATTTGAAGCGGTTCTTTTGTTAAGCGTTGACCATCTTGCCAAATCCAATGCGTGTCAATCGCCGTGATTTCTCCAGGTGCAGCTGCAGCAACATGCGTGAACATTGCAAGAGAAATGTCGAAATGGTTATTCGAGTGCGAGCCCCACGTCAATCCCCAATCATTACACATTTGTGCGACACGAACTGAACCTTGCATCGTCCAGAAATGCGGATCGGCCAACGGAATATCAACGGCATTAAGCTGAATCGCATGACCCATTTGTCTCCAGTCTGTTGCAATCATATTGGTAGCCGTTGGAAGTCCAGTAGCGCGGCGGAACTCAGCCATTGCTTCGCGTGCAGAATAACCGGCTTCCGCTCCACATGGATCTTCAGCATAGGCAAGTACATCATGTTGGTTTTTACAAAGTCGAATGGCTTCCTCTAATGACCAGGCGCCATTTGGGTCCAGTGTAATTCTCGCCTCCGGGAAACGTTTTGCAAGCGCTGTCACCGCCGCCATCTCTTCATCTCCAGAAAGCACTCCGCCTTTTAGTTTAAAGTCATTAAAGCCGTAGCGTTCATAGGCCGCCTCCGCAAGTGCAACAATCGATTCAGGCGTCAATGCTTCTTCATGCCGCAGTCTGAACCAATCATCTTTGGCGTTCAAATCGCTTAGATAAGGTAAATCCGTTTTGTTCCGATCACCAAGATAGAACAAATAACCAAGCATTTCTACACTACTGCGCTGCTGACCTTCACCAAGCAATGCCGCGACAGGTACATCTAGGAACTTCCCTAGTAGATCCAATAATGCCGCTTCAATAGCCGTAACAACATGAATTGTCGTTCGTAAATCAAATGTTTGTGCACCGCGCCCGTCCGCATCCCGGACAGCAAATTGTTTTCGAACTTTATTTAATATCGAGTTATATGTACCGATGGATTCACCAATTACGAATGGCTTTGAATCCTCTAACGTCTGGCGAATCGCCTCTCCGCCCGGTACCTCTCCTACGCCTTTATTCCCGTAATTATCTTCGAGAATAAGTATATTTCGCGTAAAGAATGGGCTATGTGCGCCACTCAAGTTCAACAACATGCTATCGTGACCTGCTACTGGAATTACAGTCATTTTTACGACCTTCGGAGTATTTGACTTTTTCCCCTCCGTATTTGTACGTTCTTCCGCAGTCTCTGTTAACATAAAAAATCCCTCCAATTACTGAATTGTTATTTCCTTAATTTCACCAACGACAAATAAATAACAGCATATGGCGATGAATGCATTCACACCGACAAATAATAGCGCCATATTGAATGAACCAGTAATTTGTAAAATGTAACCGATTATAATGGGTGTAGTAATACCCGCTACATTACCAAATGTATTGAATAATGCACCGTTAAGTCCCGCAACTTCTTTTGGCGATGTTTCAGAAATAATCGCCCAGCCTAATCCTCCGAAACCTCTTCCAAAAAACGCAAAAGACATAATAACAATGACAAAGACAATCGAATCCATATAGTTGGCACTAATAATAGTCATTGAAATAAGCATTCCGGCGATAATCGGGATTTTTCTTGCAAGCGTCCGAGAATACCCTTTTCTAATCAATGTATCAGAAAATACACCACCAGTTAAAGCCCCGATAAAAGCGGCAAGTGCCGGAAATATGGAAATGAATCCAACTTGTAAAACAGTCATTTGCTTTTCCGTAATAAGGTATACCGGAAACCACGTAAGAAAAAAGAAAGTAATAACGGTTGAACAATATTGTGCAACGTACACTCCGACAACCATGCGATTGCGTAACAATTGGAAAACTGGACGCTTATAACCGACACGTTTTTCACTTCCACTATCCGTTTTTTCATTGCCTAAAACGGACGCGCCACCTCTTTTGATGAATTCAAGTTCATCAGCACTAATCCATTGATGCTTTCCAGGTTGATCATAATTCCTTAACCAATCGACTGCACACACGATTCCAATGCATCCTAAAAGAAAGAAGACATATTCCCAGCCATAAGAATATGAAACCCATCCGATTAGTGGGGCAAAGAGCACGGCGGCAAAGTATTGTGCTGAAGTGAAAGTAGCAGTGGCAAATCCCCGTTCCTTCATCGGAAACCATTCAGCTACAATCCTAGAATTTGCAGGAAATAAAGGGGCGCCTATTAATCCTATAAAAAAACGCAAGATAAATAATGATAGTACTGCAAAATGAAGGGGTATAAATCCAATAACGCCATGCAATAACGATAGCAACGACCACAATATTATCAAGCTGCCATACACTCGTTTTGTTCCAAACTTGTCTATCAACAGTCCGCCTGGAATTTGTCCGATGACATATGCCCAACTAAAAGAAGAAAAAATATAGCCCATCGTAATTTCATTAATCCCTAGGTCAATGGCGATACTATTACCTGCAATCGACAATATGGAACGATCCGCGTAACTAATCACTGTCACAATGAAAACCATAAAAATAATTTTATATCGAAAACGATTCTTTTTATACCGCCTGATTCCAGTGAATTTCCCCACTCATTTACTTCCTTTCATTGAAAGAAAAAAATGAAAGCTCAGTAGCTCTTTTTGAAAAATAAGGAGTTAAGCTTTTTATCGCATAACTCCTCCTGACTTATCTTATTTAATAAATACTGTTTTGATAGACGTATAGAATTCTTTTGCAGCTTGCCCTTGTTCACGTGAATGGGAACTAGATTGCTTCATGCCGCCGAAAGGAGCTTGAAGTTCGACACCAGCACTTTCTGCGTTAATGCGTACTAAACCAGCATCCATTTCATTGATGAATGAAAGCATATTACTAATTTTCGTCGTGAAGATTGAAGCGCTTAGCCCGTATTCCGAGTCATTTGCCACTTCCAGTGCCTCTTCCATCGTATCCACTTTCATAAGTGCAAGAACTGGACCGAAAATCTCTTCTTGTGCAAGCACCATTTTAGAAGTTACGCCTTCAAATACTGTCGGCTCCACGTAGTACCCGTTCAATCCATCTTTCCCTACTACTTCATTCCCACCAAAGAGTAGGTTTGCACCTTCTGCTTTCCCTTTTTCAATATAGGTGAGCACTGTGTCCAACTGACCTTGGCTTGAGCTTGGGCCCATCCACGTACCTGCATCCATGCCGTCACCGACAGTTATTTCAGCAACCTTTTTTAGAAGTTTCTCTTTGAATTCGTCATAGACATCTTTTTGAACGATGACACGGCTTGTTGCCGTACATTTTTGTCCTGATGATTTTAATCCACCACTTATCGTCGCTTCAACCGCCAAGTCAAGATCTGCATCGTTGGCAACGATTACTGGATTTTTCCCACCCATTTCAAGTTGATATTTAATGCCTCTTGCAACAGCTGTCTGAGCCAGTGATTTCCCAACCGTATTCGACCCTGTAAACGTGATTGCATCAATGTTTTTATTACTTGCCATCTCTGGTCCAAGAAGGGAACCGGAACCTGTTACCATATTGACTACACCTGCGGGAATCCCTGCATCATGCAAACACTCAATCACTTTTGCACATGTAATAGCCGTTTCGCTCGCTGGTTTAATAACAACTGCATTACCGTAAATTAAAGCCGGAGCCATTTTCCAAAGCGGGATTGCTACTGGGAAGTTCCAAGGAGTAATTACTCCAACAACGCCAAGTGGTACTCTCGTTGTAAACATAAGTGCATCGCTATCTGTAGATGGAATTACGTCACCAACCGGTCTCATCCCTTCGCCAGCATAGTAGCGTAAAATAGCTACTCCGCGTGCAGTCTCACCTTTTGCTTCTGGGAATGTCTTACCCATTTCTTGTGTCATTGCAGTCGCGATATCATCGATGCGTTCTTCCATAATAGAAGCAGCTTTCAACAAATAGTCGCCCCGTACGTTTCCAGTAAGTTTGCGCCATGCTTTTTGAGCTTGTCGTGCAGAAGATGCGGCTTTATCAAAATCAGTACTTGAGGATAGTTGATAAGATCCTACAACTTCATCTTTCCGCGCAGGATTCTTACTTACCCCTGTCTTTCCTGTTTCAGAGGCAACCCATTCGCCGTTAATATAATTTAAATACGTTTTTGTTGTCACTTCAGTTGTAGTAGTCATAATTGCCTCCTATTGTACTGTCTCTGCATGAGCAGGATATTTCTTCAATGCATTTTCAATAATTACCTTTAGCTCTTCATAATGCTCTTCTTCAACAGGGGCGATTGGTGCCCTAACATTTGTTGTAATTGGGAGGCCAACAATTTGCATACCTGCTTTGATTAAAGAAACCGCGTAGCCTTTCTTCTGTTTACGGATACGATGAATCGGGAATATCACGTTTTCATATAGTTCATTCAGTACTTCTTTGTTTCCACTTAGAAGCGCTTCATAATACTTCGCTGAAATATGTGGAATATAGTTTGAGATCGCTGATGAGTACGAAGTGAATCCAAGGTTCACATAGGCAGCCATTGTTACTTCCGCCAAAGGCATACCGTTGATCCACTCAAGACGATCCCCGATTAGATGTGTAAACTCGACATTCAGTTCCATATTTCCAACGCCGTCTTTATAGCCAACAAGCTGTGGTAATTCACATAATTTCTGTAATGTTTGTGATTCCAAAATACAATTGTCACGCTGATAAACGATTGCGTTCAAATCTGTACTTTCAATAATCGTACTCAAGTAGTTATAGATACCATCTTGAGATGGATCGATTAAATACGGTGGTAAAATCAAGTATCCTTCTGCTCCTAGTTCCTTGGAAATATTTGCCTGCTCTAAAGCGTGCGCAATATTTCCTCCTACTCCTGTATAGAGAGGAACTTTACCTTTTGTCTTTTCTACGGCGACTTCTACCATTAATCTGTATTCTTCATTGCTAATTGCATGTAGTTCACCTGCTCCGCATGCTACAAAAACGGAAGACAAACCATTTTCGACTAAAAACTCAATATTCTTTCCTAATCCATGTAAATCTAATTTGCCTTCTGCATCCATTGGAGCAACTGGGAATCCTAAAATCCCTTTCGGTGCCTGTCTTTTCTTTGTTGTCATGTGAAATCCACCCTTCAATAATAGTTAATTAGTTTCTATATGTCTTATTGTAAGACAATTAGATTAGTCTGTCAAATGATATTTTGATATGTTCTGAAAATGGCGTTTATGTTACCGGCGAAGGATTGAATAAGGCCAAGTCATTATGGATTCCCCATTTATCTGCCCATGTTTTTTTCGTTCCGCTGGCGACTTCAAGAATGTCATTGAAGATTTCCCAGCCAACATCCTCAATCGTCGCTTCACCCGTAGCAATTTTCCCTGCATTAATATCAATTAAATCGTGCCATTGCTCTTGCAACGCATTTCGAGTGGAAACCTTTATAACCGGTGCTATCGATAATCCATAGGGAGTTCCTCTCCCAGTAGTAAACACTTGCAGATGAATACCAGATGCAAGTTGCAATGTTCCACAAACAAAATCACTTGCAGGTGTCGCCGCAAACACAAGGCCCTTCTTGCGCGCCTTTTCCCCCGGCGCTAATACATCTACGATTGGCGATGTTCCCGACTTCACAATTGAACCAAGTGATTTCTCAACAACATTGGACAATCCACCGCGTTTATTGCCCGGTGAAGGATTTGCACTTCTGTCCGCTTCACCTCTACTTAAATAATCGTCATACCATTTCATTTCTCGTATTAATGCCTGGCCGACTTCTTCCGTCGCAGCACGAGGTGTTAAAAGGTGAATTGCATCCCTCACTTCAGTCACTTCCGAAAAGAGAACGGTAGCTCCTGCACTTACTAGCAAATCGGCTGCATAGCCCACTGCTGGATTTGCAGTTACGCCGGAAAACGCATCACTGCCACCACATTGAACACCAATCACTAAATCTGAAACTGGACAAACTTCTCTTTGCCGTTCATTCAAATTCTGTAATCGTTCCTTTGCCATTGCGACAATCGACTGAATCATATTAACGAATCCATTTTCATCTTGTAGCGACAAAATGTTACCGTCGTCTTTTCCATCATTTAATCGCTGAGGAACTAATTTCTCGCAACCAAGTCCGATAATCATGACTTCCCCACCGAAGTTCGGATGTTTCGCTAGGTTTTGAATCGTTCGGATTGGTATCACAGCATCCGGTGCGTTAATGGCTACACCACAGCCGTAGTTGTGAGTTAGTGCAATTACATCATCCACATTTGGAAAAGATGGCAATAGTTCTTGCTTGATTTTCTTCACTGCAAAGTCAAGAACACCAGCTACACATTGAACGCTCGTAGAAATTCCCAATATGTTTTTAGTCCCAGCGCTTCCATCAGAATTGCGATAACCTAAAAATGTGTATTCTTTTTCAAGTGGAGAAACGATTGCCACATTAGTGGACATTGAAAGGGAATCCAGATTAGGAGGAGTAGGCATAACTACCAATGCCTCTCGAATCCAGGCACCTTTTTTTATTGGGCTTTTTGCATACCCGATGACTTCTCCGTAACGAACTATGTCTTCCCCCGTATCAATATCCGCCAAAGCCACTTTGTGACCTTGGGGAATAAACTCCGTGAGAATAAGTCCACATGAAAATTCAATTCCTTCTTTCAACCCTCCTGCATTAACAATAATTGCAGTATTGTCTGCTTGATTTACTTTAATGAACAGTGGAATTTCAAGATTAGCTTTGATCGCCACCCAAATCATCCCTTCTATTGTTACGTTTAATAGATGTAATTTTAAAAAACTGCCTGCAAACCTCACAGGCAGAGCAAATATTTATTGCGGATTCAATTCAGTGTAGAATTTATCCTCTTTCTCCATAAGTTCATTTGCTTCAGCTGGATTCAAATACACAGGCTCAACCATGAAGCCTTCCATTTCCTTTTGGTACTCTTCATTCGCAACTACTTTTTCCAATGCTTTCGTAAATGTATCTACAATTTCTTCAGGAGTTCCTTTCGGGAAGCCCCAGAAAAAGAATTTGTCCATCACAAGGTCAACGCCCTGTTCTTTAAATGTAGGTACATCCGGAGCTGCCTTTAAACGTTCATCAGACATAATTCCAAGAGCTCTGAAATCCCCAGATTCAACGTAGCTGTTAACTAGCCCTAGTTGAGTCGGGATAATATCGATTCGCCCACCAAGTAGTGCTGTAATTTTGTCTGAAGCACCTCCAACATCTACGATATTAAACTTGGTCCCTGTCGCTGCTTCAAATGCAAGCAATTGTAAATGTGTAAACGATCCTACTTCAGTTGCCACAGTAACCTTTTCAGGGTTCTCTTTCGCAAATGCGATTAAGTCATCAAGACTTTTAAATTCCGATTTATTATTAACAACAAACGCATTCCCTTTATCCATAACCCCCATACCCGCTACATCAAAGTCTGAATACGTATAATCAACTAACCCTAGAATCTTACTAATAAGTGTTGAGTTATGGTAAGATAGCACTGTGTAACCATCCGGTTTTGAGTCAAGTACCTTTTTCGTACCAGTTGTTCCTCCCGCGCCATTCACGTTGGTAATAATCATTGTCGTTCCCAATTCCTTCTCCAAATACTTCGCCATCGTACGTGTGTTTAGATCTGTATCCCCACCCGCACCTGCTGGTACGACTATTTCAATTGGTTTCGTTGGATAAGAACTTGAGTCTTTCCCTCCCGAATCCTTCTCCGTTCCCTCTACAGTTTCAGAACAAGCCCCCATTACAGCCACGGCCCCGACAAGAAGTGCTCCGAATAGTACCTTTTTAATCATTTTCTTCATCTAAATACCCCCTATTTTCCCCCATTATTTGGTGAATCTCATTGAAACTATTATTCAGCTGAAGTTAAATCTGTTAATAGACTTTTAGGCGCCTTTTTTTCTTCCAACCACTATAGAATTTTAGCCCTAGTGAAGCAACTGTCACTAGAAGGAAGAAAGCGGCGATTGGCTCTGTTAGAAACGGCATAAAATCACCTTGTGACAACATGAGTCCCCGGCGTAAATTAGTCTCTAAAAGCGGTCCTAATATGAAACCAAGAACTAATGGCGTCAATGGATATTTAAATTTGACCATGAAGTATCCAAGAACTCCGAAAAATAAAAGCGCTCCTACATCAAACAAGCGGCTGTTTACTCCATACGCCCCTACAACACAAAGCGTAATGATAATTGGCAGTAAAATATTTTGTGGAATACTTAGTAGCCGAATAAAGCCTTTCATACCAATGAACAAGAAGAGCGCCATAAAGATATTTGCAATTAGCAAAGCTGCAAAAATCCCAAATACGACATCTCCGTGATTTTGCATTAACAATGGACCTGGTTGAAGGCCGTGTAAAATTAATCCTCCTAGCAACATGGCAGTAACCGTATCACCTGGAATACCAAGCGACACAAGCGGAACAAGTGCACCGCCGATTGCAGCATTATTTGAGGACTCAGATGCCACAACACCATTCGGAATACCTTCACCATATTTTTCCGGTGTCTTAGATGCGTTCTTCGCAGCAGCATAAGCAATTAGGTTAGCCGTCCCACCACCGATTCCTGGTAGAATCCCAATTCCCACCCCAATTACACTAGATCGTAAGAAGTTCCATTTTTGATCTAGATATTCTTTAATTGTTACTTTGTAACTTATATTTTTAATATCGACTTTAAGCTTGTTTTTATATTTCTTTTCTGCCACTAACAAAATTTCGGAAATTGCAAACAATCCTATAAGAACTGGCAACAAGTCAAATCCAGCATCAAGTGAACTAAACCCAAATGTAAATCTCGGGAATGCATCGATTGGGGCAGAACCGACCATCGCAAACCCGATTCCGATTAACCCTGCCATAACCCCTTTCGGCAATGAGTCGCCTGATAGACTTGCAATCAATGTCAGAGAGAAGATAACGATTGCAAAATACTCAAACGGACCGAACTGAAGGGCTATTTTACCCAGTGGTGGCGCGATCATGATGAGAACTATGATACTTAGAAGCCCTCCCAAAAAGGATGATACAATTGCATACGAAAATGCTTTACCAGCTTCACCTTTTTGAGCCATCGGATATCCATCAAAAGTGGTCGCAATAGAAGACGGCGTCCCTGGCAGTTTTAGGAGAATAGCAGGTATTAAACCACCTGAAACGCCCCCAATGTATAAGCCCATTAATAGTGACATTCCCGCGATTGGATCCATTCCATATGTAATGGGAAGACAGATTGCAATAGCCATCGTTGCAGTCAAACCGGGAATTGAACCGAATACAAGACCTAAAGCAACCCCCATGACAATCAACAATATTATCTTAATTGTCATTACAGAGGTAAAACCGGCCAATAACATTTCTATCATTCTTTTACCCCCTTAGCCAAGAATTCCAGTTGGAAGCATGACATAAAATATTGAACGGAATATAAAATACGTAACTATTGAAGATACGATAGAGACGACTATGAACAACACCAGTTTTTTATTGCTTTTATCGGATAATACATACATCTGAAAGAATAAGTAGACGGCTGTCATAATCAAGAAGCCAACATACGGCATGAGAATTAAATAACCTACCATCAATGCCAAAGAAAGGATAACCGGCAAGTAGGTTTTCTCTTCCGATTCTTCTACCGTTACAGAAGTTTCCTCTTCCACCGTTTGTATTTCTAATGACTTTTTCTCTTTCAATTTATTGAAGGCGCTTACAATGATCGCAATGCTGACAAGCGCTATTAAACATGCAATAATCTTGGGCATGAAGTCGGGACCAACCTTACTAACTGTAAGTGCTTTAAAACTAAATGTTGCCGTGAACATGCCAACGCTTATCAATAACAAAAATAATCCTGAAAAGACGTCACTATATTTCCCTACCAATATCCTCTCCCCTTCCACTCTCATCTTAAAGGAATATTCTAATAAGTCTGTTTGTAAATCTTATTGTAAGACAAATAAACTTTAGAGTCAATCGTATTTTAAATATTTTTTAAAATACCTTTATCCAGTCTTCTGATTACAAACATCCTATTTACTGAAATTTCAATAAACACTAGAATTCTATACTTCTTTTTGTTAGACTTGGCAGCGTAAGATAACCACTTCTGAAAGGAGAATACAATATGGTTTCATTAATCATTTATTTCGACAGTGTATCCCAAGAATACAAAGATGAGCTAGTAAGTCATTCGAATGATTTTAAGTTGCTTTTTTGGCAGGATTTGTCCATTTCTCAGAAAGAAAAAGCGTTATGCGAAGCGGATTATTTCCTAGTAAGCACATTTGAACTGACTGAAGATATGCTAGAACGTGCAACTAATGTAAAGTTAGTACAAAAAACAGGAATTGGCCTGGATAATATTGACCTAAAGGCTGCTGTACGACTAAGCATTCCAGTTTGCAATTTGCCTGGTGGAAACGCAAGAGGTGTCGCTGAACTAACTATTGGAATGATTTTAAGTCTCTATAGAAAGTTAACTATTCTTGATAAAGCTACTAAATCAGGAAAGTGGTTGATGTGGGAACATCGTCTATCTTCATATGAAATGTTTGGGAAAACACATGGATTTATTGGATTTGGGAATATTGGACAGGAAACAGCGAAGAGGTCTAAAGCATTCGGAACTGAAATTATTTATTATGATAAATTCCAACTCAGCCCTGAACTAGAAATAGAGCTTGAATCAACATTTGTATCACTTCAAGAAGTACTTGAAAGATCTGATATTATTAGCATACACATCCCTTTACTTACTGAAACGAAACATCTTATTAGTACATCCGAATTCTCGCAAATGAAATCAAATGCTATTTTAATTAATGTTTCACGCGGAAATATTGTAGATGAAGATGCACTTGCCGAGGCATTGTCTACTAATAAAATTGGCGGTGCAGGTCTCGATGTATGGGCAGAAGAACCAATAAATATAAACAATCCATTATTAGCTTTTGATAACATTATTGCGACACCTCATATAGGGGCTGGCACAAGAGATACTTTGAACAACGTAATGACTTTAGCATTTAATAACTTTAGAAAGGTTGAAAAAGGTGATCGTCCTAGCTTCATACAAAACGGGGTGAACTTGTAAGTGCGTTATGGGGGTTCAAATACTTCCTCACTACAAAAAACTACTATTTAACTTAATTGTACCCAACACAAAAGGTGAACCTCCTATAAACAGGGGCTCACCTTTTAAACTTTTCCACATCCAATGATTAATGTTTCATCTCACTCCGCAATTTCCGATGTTCACGACGTGCAGGAGCTGTTTCAAACAGACTCTTTTCAACTTCTGTTTCCGGGTAAATGCCCGGTACAGGGGTTGGTTTGTTATTCTCGTCCATAGCGACCATCGTTAGGAAGGATTCGGTTGTTAGTTTTGTTTCACCTGTAAGCAAGTTCATCGAATGGACCGATACGAACACTTCCATCGATGTACGGCCTGTTGACGTGACGATTGCTTCAAGTTCAAGCACATCCCCGACACGCGCCGACGATACAAAATCGACCGAATCGATTGAAGCAGTAACAACCGCTTTCTTTGAATGTTTCATGGCTGCAATATCAGCGATTTCATCTATATATGCGAGGACTTTCCCCCCGAAAATTGTCTGCAGATGATTGGTATCGGGTGGCAATACAAGTTTCGTCTGGATTGTGCGTGATTGGCCCATTGGTTTTTTTTCTGGCATATGGATATCCCCTTTTCAATGTAGAACTCTATAGTAAGTATACCCATTCCTAGGCACAGTGACCGTAAATTTTTCTTTTTGGAATGAAAACCGTAACTTAACAACACTCTCTCGAAACTTCGAAACGTCACAAGCAAACTTAACAACACTCTCGCAAAACTTCGAAACGTCACAAGCAAACTTAACAACACTCTCTCGAAACTTCAAAACACCGCAAGCAAACTTAACAACACTCTCTCGAAACTTCGAAACGTCACAAGCAAACTTAACAACACTCACCGAAAAAACCATAACCAAAAGAGGACACCCCCTTATCGGAGTGTCCTCTTAAACGTTTGCCGCCAACAATGCGTATACACGCTTCATATCTTCCTGCATCGTCCACTGATCAACCGCAAGCCATCTGCAATGGATAGCATTTCCTTCAAGCCTTGTCATACCAGACTTCAAGCCTTCTTCAACCCGCAATGTTTCTTGTATTGCTCGCACGTCGACATCTACGGCTTTCGGTGATACGAGCCAGATTGAACCGATATACATGGCATCTTCCAGTACACCGATATCGCCAAGTGCAGCTTCTTTCGGTGAGAAATGCAAAGAGTCAAAAGCAATTAATTGGTCCTCGACAAATATCTTGAAATTCGTATGAAATGATTGATAATTAAATATCTCGCCGCGCTTTTCACGGCCGGGAGCAACGATTTCACCCCATAATATAGTTGCATCGCTGGCGATTCGAAGTGTCGTGTCGGCCCTGAACTTCGCATCTACAAATGGAATAATTACTTCCGGCATCCATTCGAGACGTGCCTGTTCTCCGAGCTCGACATTAATGGTCTGCACACAAGTATCTCCTGTATGTGATGGATAGATTTTCAAAGCGGACTGCTGAACCAACCTTACACTGCTATTAGGAGCAAGTTTCACTGTAATGTCATTCCGATCCCCGGCGACCATGCCCCCAGAGGACTCCATTATGTAAACGGTCGCTGTCGGGTCTTTCCCTTCATACAGTTCACGACTTGCCTTCAATGGAGGTTGCTGGAAAACATGAGGCATTCGCGTGTAGCCTCTTCTTGGTTCAAACTCCAAGTCTAGTTTTCCGTGATGGATGGTGCGAGACGGTTTAAGCATTTGAACCAGCGGATTCCGCACCCTCTAATAGCATATTGCGCTTGATCCAAGCAACAACTTGGTCAACATTTTTTTGTGTTCTTACATCTGTGAAAATGTACGGACGTCCATTACGCATTTTTTTCGCGTCACTATCCATTAATTCAAGATCAACGCCAACGTATGGAGCAAGATCCGTTTTATTGATCAATAAAAGATCAGAACGCGTCAAAGCGGGTCCGCCTTTTCTTGGAATATCTTGGCCTTCTGCGACGTCAATGACATATATATAACCGTCAACAAGTTCCGGACTAAATGTAGCGGACAAGTTGTCGCCGCCGCTTTCTACGAAAATAATATCAAGGTCCGTAAAGCGACTTTTCAGTTCATCAATTGCTGCGAAATTCATCGAAGCATCTTCACGGATTGCCGTATGTGGGCACCCTCCCGTTTCAACGCCTAAAATGCGGTCCGCTTCAAGTACACCACTATTTATTAAAAACTGAGCGTCTTCACGCGTGTAAATATCGTTCGTTATGACTGCTACATTATATTCTTTGTGCATCGCGCGTGTAAGTTGGTCAACGAGCGAAGTTTTCCCCGATCCAACTGGTCCACCTATGCCAATACGTACTGGTTTCATTAAAAAAACTCCTTTCAATCCATCATGAAATAAACAATCTTGAGAACAAATACTCGTGCTTCATCGAAGCAAGTTCAATACCTAGCGCGTTATTACTAATGTCAGTCTCTGTCAAAGTAGCTACTAATTTAGCTGCTTCCGTCACCTGTCCAATCAATTCATACGTCGCTTGGACGCCGGTAGTTTGACCGAATGGCACAGCACGGACTGCATTTTGGACGAGTCCGTTAAGCGATGCAAACAAATACGTCATAACCGCATGATGGGCACTGACGCCTGTCGTTGCACTGTAAATACCATAGAGAATGGCGTAATGCCCTTTAATCTCTTTCGAATCAATGCGTGCTTTCCAGTCAGTAAGGAAATCATCCGTTCCGAGCGGGGACACCGTTTTAATGAACTGTCTACCAAGTTTCACACTCGCCTCACGTGATTCCTTCGCAAGCTTGATTGCTCCGCATAATTGCTCCAAATAGAGAAGTCGTTCGATATCCTGTTCCTGAGCAGCAGCATACGCTTCTTGAATTAAAATCGCATCCCCACGCACCAGGTTTTGAAAAAGAAACGATGTACAATAAGCGACCAAATCCTCTTTCGTCCGGATCACATCTTCCTGAATATACGTTTCCATACCATACGTCTGTGTAAAAGAACCAATCGGAAACGCGGAATCATGAATTTGAATTAACCGTAAAAGGGCAAGATCAGTGAGAGTGTCCGCGGTATTTGAATGGTTGTTTGAATCGTCTTTCAGTTGTTTCATATGCAACACCCACTTCATCTAGCAATTTATTCAACGTATGGTCTGCACGCACGATGACTTCATTTTCCTCAATCAATGCTGGCGTGTGGCGGTTACCAAGTTCGAAAGCTGTTTTACCCATTTCCGTCATGTTTTTCGGGCTAATTACCATAACCGGCTCCATTTTCGTGCGAACAGCGATACGGCGTACGTCGTCTTCAAATAGAAGATCGCCATATTGTAACGTCTGATGTTCGTGATGGTGATGGTCGTGATCATCATGTTCGTCGTGGTCATGGTCATGGCCGTGATCGTGATCGTCGTGATCATGGTCGTCATCTTGTTGTTCAAGTGATATCGCGACATCTGTACCTTGATCTGTTTCTTTGCGTAGAATGCGTTTACTTAACTCTTCCCAGTCAAGTTCAATCCACTCTGTCTTTTTACCGACAATTTCTTCTTCCGTTCCGATATTACCAATGACTTTTGTTATAAGCATTTAGCATCCTGCTACTAAAAACATAGAAAAACGTGTAAGTTCCTCTACGCTAGACTTTTCCTGCTTCTTCGTACCCCGCCTCGCCATTTGCCCGCTACTACGGTAGGTTTAGCACTCCACAGGCGTAAATTCGGATGTAGCCCACCCTATTGATACGCGGTTCTCATTTTGTCACAACCGTGTATTCCTTCGTATATTTCAGATTTAAACTCGCATTGAAATCCCGATCCATTTCCAACCCG
>NZ_JADPRX010000021.1:0-67157 GCF_017347125.1 Sporosarcina sp. E16_3 | reverse complement strand
TATCTCCCTGCAATCCGATCATATCCCGGCGCAAGCGATCATATCTCCCTGCAATCCGATCATATCCTGGCGCAAGCGATCATATCTCCTTGCAATCCAATCATATCCCGGCGCAAGCGATCATATCTCCCCGCAATCCGATCATATCTCCCTGCAATCCGATCATATCCCGGGGCGAGCGATTATCTAACGCGGCAATCCGATCATATCCCGGGGCGAGCGATCATATCTCCCTGCAATCCGATCATATCCCAGCACACCCGATCATATAATGCTGCAATCCGACCATATCCCTCGCAACCAATTGCAACCATTTTTTAACAAGCTAGTAAATTAACTCAAACTCTGTTAAAGTAATCATATAGTTTAAGGGGGATGTCTTCAATCTGATCACTTTGAATGATCAGGTATAAAGGAAGGCGTTTTTTTTATGTCTATAGCTAGGTTCAACTAGAAGAGAATTAATTAAAAAGGAGGTTTTCGTTATGAAGAAAATTTTTACTGTCTTACTGGCATTTACGATTGCCATAGGCTTCTCATTCAATTCAGTGCATGTCGAAGCGGCAAGCGCGAAAGTCGTGACCTTTAAAAATTGCACAGAGTTAAACAAAGTGTATAAAGGCGGCGTGGCAAGATCTGCATCTGTCACAAATGTAGGCGGCAAAACAAAATACAAGCCATTTGTATCTCAGGCAATCTATGACGCGAATAAAAAAAGTGATCGCGATAAAGATTTAATCGCGTGTGAGAAGTAACGATAAAAGCTTAACATCACATGTTTTCTAAGACAGGTCCAGGAAATGTAGCGATGACAGTTTGTGCGGTCGTTAGGGAGCCTGTCAACATTTTTACACTAACAATCGAAAGGGGTAGGGGGTTGGTGTCCAACAAAACCCTCGAAGCCTCCAACGAACCGAATGAGTGTCCAACCAACCCCGCGAAGCCTCCAACGAACCCAGAAAAGCCTCCAACATATCGCCGCAAGTGTCCAACCACCACCGCAAACCCTCCAATCAACACAAAAAAAAAGTGCAGACCTCAACTCGGTCCGCACTTCTTTTCAATTAATTTCTCTTTTTCATCTGGACATACCTTTTACCAATTTCATATCCATATTTATCAAAGGCAATAAACACACCTTCACTATACAAGTCGAAATTCGTGATTTCATTGATTTCCTTGGTGAGGGCGTATAAACCTTGCCCCCTTGGAATCAATTCGTAATCGATGTCACCTTGGAGTGAATTGAAGCGCAGGATAACCCGTGCAGGCACTCCGCAACGCTCATTGATATACGTACTCATGAAGAACGAAGAGCTAGTACGTTCCAGTGTTGGTAATCTGAATAAATGGCTCGCCATCGAACATGTTGGAGCGGGAATGTCACATGTGACTTCTGAAAGGATGGATTGGTAAGCGATACCCAAGTCAATGCTCTCAGCGACATGGTAGTACTGGCCGCCTGTATCATGCGCAAGTTTTTTCAATAATGGTTCGTTCAATTGCTTTGCACTTCCGAGCCCGATGGTGTGAACTGTGATCCCTTGGGCATATGCTTTCTTCAGCATATCAAGTACTTTATTTTCGTTTGATTTACCGTCGGTTAGCAAAATAGCAACTCTTGGGCCATAACCCCTATAGTTTCTAAATGCTACGTCTAGACCGGCTGCAATATTCGTTCCACCTGATTGACTTACGTTATCAATAGATGGTCGTACATAATATGCCTGTTGAGATGGACTTAGTAAAGTACCTGTCGCATTAAATTTGGCAGCTAGACTGTATGAAGATCCCATCGCCGCTAAAAATTCTTTCGTTTTTGTAACGCGAAGTCTATCTTTATCGCTTCGCTGCATACTTCCTGAAGAGTCGATGATAAACGCAACTTCAACGTCAGTTGAACAACTATATGCACTACGTAGAGGCGGGTCATAAGCCACTTCGCGACCATGCGTTGTATTCAAAATAGAGGCAACATCATCTTTGTAGCGCGGATCTGATTGTACAATCTCTGCTGTAATTTCATCCACTATAGGTAGTGATGACCAAATGGACGACATGTAGATTGTTGCGACTCCATTAGAGAAATAAGCGTATTGATCGGATAGATAAGCACCTTCTGCTGAACGGAAACGAACGCGTCCATTATACCCCCGAATTACTTCACCGCCTGGACGAACAATTGTCGCGGTTACACGTGCCGATGAACCATCCGCGGGAAGCGTTCCATTAAATGAACTATATCCGTTAGTATAGTTATTATTATTTCCATTGATTTCAATCCGTAACTCAGCTTGTGGCGAATAATTCAACTGCACACTTACTGGTTTCGTATAGCAGTTTAAGTCCTTATTCTTATTATTTCTATCATTAATCTGAAAAGAGATTTCATCTGTTCGGTAAGTTGTCGAGGCGGGCGCGGTCACTTTTACAGTTAAATCCGGTCCGTCTGAGATGAAGCTTGAATTGTGATTGTTTTGTAGCGTGTAGCCCATTTCATTTCCTTTTCCATCAAACCATCTGTCATCCTGCGTAATCCTCGCCCCAACCTTCGATGTCACACTAAACGACAACGAATCCTCATAACTAATCGGGTCCCCCGAACAGGTCTTCAGCGACAATGTAACAAAAGTCGAATCCACACCATTCGCAATCAGTGAACCTTTTTCAACATCAAACGCAATCAGTTGCGAGTCAGTTGGCTTGGAAACGGGCGGATTAGGATCTTTCTCCGGTTTAGGGAAGAAGACAGTTTCCTTGCCAGTGAAGTTCGGCGGCACATCGTCCTTTTTATCTCCGCTGCCACCTGAACCCCCGTATAATCCAATCATAGAGCAATCGCCGTATTTAGACAGACGCTTGAAGAAATCAGCCGCGTCTGCACGGGTCATGGAAAGATTTGCACCATAATCTTGATAATCATTTTTACCGGTTGCTCCAGTGGCTAAATTGTTTGCGTACATATAGTTCACCGCATACGTTTCGCTCAAATCGGAACCTTGGAACGCAGCGATGATACGTGCGACTTGGCCCTTCGTAATTGGCTGCGTCCGCACCTTTTCATTTGTATAACCGTTCAAAGGAATATTTTTACTCCGCATATAACGATAATTGTCGCTAGAATCCGAGGACGAACAATCGAAACGGATAAGTAACGCAACGAATTGTGCTTCCGTCAAAATACCACCAGGCTTAAACGTACCATCTGGATAGCCTTTGATAAGCCCTTCCTTGTACGCCCATTCAATGGAAGAATAGGCGGGATGATCCGTTTTCACATCTTTGAAAGGGCTCGCCGCGCTTGCGAAAGAGGGAACTGCGGCAAGTAGTAAAATCATCATAAGTACAACTGCAATCGTTCTCTTTTTATAATTAACTATCAAATCTCGGTCCTCCCTCACTCAAAAAAGAGCATATCATCACGATAGTTTTGTTTTAAATCACTTTCTAAGAAATCAAGGAAACGGACAAGAAGTGCCGCAGATTGTGCCCGAGTTAACGGGGCATTCGGATTGAAACGATTTTTTTCATCTCCATAAATTAAGCCGAGTTCCGTAGCCACATATACACTGTCTTTACCCCAAGGTGGAATCTTATTGTTATCCACATAATTCGTACGGTAACCAGGACTCGGCGCACGGCCCTCCATTCCTAGTGCACGAATCAAGATTGCGACAGCTTGTACACGTGTAACGGGGCTATTTGGCTTAAATTCATCCGGTGTAACGCCCGTAATAATTCCTTTTTCAACAGCACTTTCAATGAATAGATAATCCGGATCTTTCACGTTTAAATCGTTGAAAATTGCTTTTTTCGGTACTTTACTCTTTTTCGGTTGCTCAAGTACACGAATGTCGACCGCTTTCAATACACCAACCGTAAACTGATACCGTTTCATTGGCGTATTCGGCGAGAAGAACTGCGATTTTTCATCAAACACACCTAGTGAATACAGTCGTTCAATATCATCTTTTGCCCAGTGTTTGGCGACATCACGGAATTTAGGAACGATGAGTCGCTCAATTTTTGGAACATTTTTTTGGGATAAATGAACAACACCTTTACCCTCCCCATAAGGAATATCATACGTATATTCACCAATCATAGTAGATTTACTTATGACGGCGTGTCCTCCCGTGAAGCTGGATAGGGAAGGGTCATGTGCTTCGTATTGCAACGTTCTAGACTTGCTATCAGATACTTTGCTTGTTACGAAAGCAGATCTTTCATTTGAAACAATCTCATAATCTATAATTTGTGTTTCAGTTGCTCCCCAGAAGTTTTCATAGCCCATATTACGACCGCTTACATGAACGTTGATCAACTCTTCTGTTTTATAAGCTTTATTGGCTACTTTATAAATTTTGCGGCCGACAATATTGCCGGAATAATAATCAGAAGCAGGGCGGTTATCGCTCACTGCGCCTTGTGAAAATTGATAATCATCGAGCGTGTACGTTAAGTTCTTGCCAATTGTTACTTTTTCAGAAAAGCTTTTCACGGATGTCTGAGCAGTCGTTTGTCCCTTATCGGCTCGTTTGTCGATATCGGATACATAGACAACACTGCGCGTTAACTTATCGCCAGCCTTACTCGCTAATGTAAAACGGTAAGTAGACGTTAGCTGTCCCTTATTCTCCTTTTCGGTAACAGTTGCTTTCCCCGAGAAAGTGATTGGGTAGCCCGTTAAAAAGAACACTTCCTCATAGACATATTCATTGAGGACACCACCGTTGAATTCAACCGGTTTAGCCTCTGCCGACGGCGTTGCCATCAAGATTGAAAAAACCAACGCACACATAAAAATCCCTAACTTATTAATAAAACTTCATCCCTTTCTACACGTAAGGCTGCACCACAAAGCCGCTAGTGGCTGTGCGGTGATTCAGACATACTTCAATTGACAAGTAGAACTCGCCCTTTTACTTTCGATTCATGCAGGACATAAACACGTTCTCCTGGTATTAAATCACTTGCTTGTATGACCTTACCGTCACGAATAATGGTTGCTTGTTCAATGTTCATGCTAGAAATATTTCCTGCTGTATTCCAATAACCATTCATCCACTGACTGACGTTTCGGATACTGATGATGCTAGATTTATGTCCTTTAATACTTTCGATCCTTCCGACAGATACTAGAGTAGCTGTAGGTGCTTTTGGATCGATAAGATGAGCGGCAACAATCGTATTATTGGCTACATAGAAGTAACCAAAGCGGTTTACATGGTGTCTCATTTCATCTTGCTGCGGAACAATCGTAATGACAGAACCACCAAAATCTTCGACAGCACCCGTATCATTACTAAATCCAAATTTCGGCGCCGTTACAGGCCTCCAATAGTTGTTAGACAGCAGCGAAGCGTTTTTTAGCGTGACAGTGTATGAGTTGCCTGAACTAATCTGGCCGAAGTAGATCGAGTGATTCGTCAAGTTCGGGCTTTGGAAACCGTCATTCGTAATGTGCACAACATTTGCGTATTGGCTCTTCTGAACGCCGTCCGTTACAACAAATGCTGTTCCGCTCGCTAGCAAACTGTTCGAATCAATCAATCGACCGTTTCGGACTAGAATGGTACCCGGATTATAACGAACAGAACCGGCATTTTTCAGTCCTATCAAGTTCGACGTCGTATTGACGAAAGTCATCGGCTCATAAATAGTACGTTCATATGTTTTCTTAATGACCATCTTCTCGATCACTGGTTGTCCGAATTGACTAACCGTCACAAAATAGACGTCATTATTCGCGTAGTAACGCAAGCGATCCGGTTTAATTTGTTCATTGCCCACGTAAATGGGTGTTTTCGCAGAGTATGTATAGCTGCTGTTACTTTGCGGAGCAGTTGGTTGCCACTTCCAATCGCGGAACATCATTTCATTCGACACGATTAGCTTGTTAGTTGTAGCGTCAATTCGCTGGATCGTTCCTTTATAGAGCCCTTCAATTTTGATACCCTGAACAATCACTTCAATGGAATCAACGAAGTTCGTATCATATTCGGAAAAAATGAGCTTCACACGATCTCCCTCGTATAGAACACTTAAATCTGTCCGCTCAGTCCCTTTTAGGATGTCGGTTTCATGTGTTAAATAATACGTTTTTGACTTGCCGTCATCGAGTCTGACTGTGATGAACTTGCCATCCTTGTCAATCTTGCTGACAGTTCCCGTGACGACTTTATCACGATGTTCAATCTGAGCAGGTTCTGAACCTGTCATACCCCGCAGTGCTTTTACACGGCGCAATTCGACATCGACTTCCACTTCCATACCGAGCTTGAACGCATCAATCGTCGTCATAACCGAATCGACCGACAACTTGGCAAACTTATCGATAGCCAACGTCATCGTCCGTCCTTGCTCATTTTTAATCGTAATGCTTTTCAAACGTTTTTCGGTCGTATTTTTATCCAGCTGTACGTCGTCATACGTCACATCCACAAATGTACCGTTTACCGGTGCACTTGCAGCGGCTGAATTAAGGTAGAATTGATTTGAAAAAAGCAACAGGATAATAGCTGAGAAAAACAAGCGTTTCTTAATCAAGTGTAATGCCTCCTATATACATATTTAGTAAGTTTTTAGGTCCTATGTAGATAAACCAGTCCTTAGGTAGTATATCGGGAGGAACAGGGAGAATGTTAGGGGGAAAGTGGAAATAATGATATTTTTTTGGGTGTTTGCCTAGCGTAAAGAACTGTCTCATTCTATCAGGCATCACATGAGTAATTGCATACACTTGAGGTGTTTAGCCCTTCTCACTAGTATTTCATGTGAATAGTTGGTTAATAAACTAGGCGTGATCAATAAACAAGCAGTTGAAGATCAGCTATACGGGCGATTATGCTTAATAAATTAAGCTGTTTTCAAAATCTAAAAACGCGAATCCACTTTTTGATGGTGTCACAAAAGAACGTTTTTTACGGTTTTTTGACCTGGAACAGTGTCTAGCTCCAGGCGCCAACCGCTTGAGTATTAAGTAATTTAAGAAGTTTTGTCGTAAAATCAGTTAAAGCAATTTTTTCGGAATTTAGAATTGAAGTTACGAAGGTTCTTGGGCATAATAGAGAAGGAGAGTTTTGACGATCTGTTTTCGATCGCCCAGTAAGAAGAGGCACACCTTATGAGAAATGAGTTAATACCCTATCATGATGAAAATATGAGTGGGAGTTGAAAATAATAGATTGTTATTGAACCAACAACAAACTGTCAGAAAAGCTAGAGGAATAGTGACTTCTGGCTTTAATTGATAAAACCACCAAGAAGGGGAGAATGTTGAATTGTCAATTCCATTAACATTAAATCAGTCACATATAGCTGCAAGTAAACTTGAGGAACTATTTGATACACAAGTGAAAACGATTCATCAAGAAATGAACAAAGGTACTTCTGAAGGTGCTGATTATTTGGGGTGGAAGAATTACCCGAATGAGATTCCGTTAAATGAACTACAAGATGCGCTGAATGTAGCAAAAAAATTACGTGAAAATGCAGATTTGGTTGTTGTCATCGGTATCGGAGGTTCTTATTTAGGAGCAAAAGCGATTCAAGACGCACTATCACCGTATTTCGAAAAAAAACCGGGTGATCCTGAAGTACTCTTTGCTGGCCAAAACTTAAGCGGCGCATATATGAAACAATTAGTGAGCTATATGGGGAGTAAAGAAGTTGCTGTCATTGTTATTTCGAAATCTGGAACAACAACGGAACCTGCGATTGCTTTCCGGATATTGCTTGAATACATGGAAAACCGTTACGGTTCATCCGCGAGTGAACGAATTGTTGCGATTACCGATAAATCAGAAGGTGCCTTGAGGGAATTGGCTGTGCGTTCAGGATTTGCGACTTTCGTTGTACCAGATGATATAGGCGGTCGTTATTCCGTTCTTACGCCAGTTGGACTACTCCCACTTGCAGTAGCTGGCATCGATATTGAACAACTCCTTGCAGGAGCAAAAGCAGCTGTTCATGATCTGTCGAACGCAGATATTGCTTCCAATAGTGCTTATCATTATGCGGCTTTACGAACTCACCTGTTAGCTGAAGGTTATAATGTTGAAATTTTAGCAAGTTTTTCCCCGAATCTTGAAATGTTTAATGAATGGTGGAAGCAGCTCTTTGGTGAAAGTGAAGGGAAGGGCGGAAACGGTATTTTCCCTGCAGCCGTCGCTTTTCCTACCGATCTACATTCCCTCGGTCAATATATACAAGATGGTCAACGGATGCTCTTTGAAACGTTTGTCCATTTTACAGACGACGCGGAGGATTGTGCAATCCCTTCAACTAAAGAAAATTTGGATGGTTTGAATTATCTGTCCGATAAAACAGTAAATGAAATCAATGATGTAATGATGCATGGCGCTATGGAAGCGCACCAAGATGGAGGCGTACCGGTACTACGTCTTGAAGTGGCCAAACAAGATGCCTATCATGTTGGTTATTTAATCTACTTCTTCCAACTATCTTGTGCAATGAGCGCTTACTTGCAGGGCTTAAATCCTTTTGATCAGCCTGGTGTTGAGGAATATAAAAACAATATCTTTAGATTGTTGGAGAAGCCAGGGCATGTGACAAGATAATAGTAGTAAGTTTTGGTGTGTAAGTAGCGATTCAGAATCCTTACTATAATGAAGATCAGACATGTACGTAGATGTCTGATCTTTTTTTGTGTGAAAGAAATTAGTGGATTGTGTTAGATAGGATTGTCCTATACAAGCAAAAGCGGTTTAAGGACAAGTAGTTGATTACTCAAGTGGAATTGTACGGCAACTACTATGTATAACGTGCAATTGTTCCTTTGTGACAATAAAAAGTAACCTAAAAGACTTCATACGATTCTTTCACGCTAGCACAAGACATTTGTAAACAAATGAATTACAATAGTATTCATAACATAACAAAAACCGACAAGATTCATCACTATAGTAATAGGTTTTTGTGTGGATTGCGCTATAGGGAAGAGGGTAATTTTAGTTGTTACATTATGAAACGCATAACTTAAGTCCTCAGCATGAGTGGGTCGTATTTCTGCATGGATTGGGCGGAAATTCAAATATATGGTATAAACAAGTGAAAGAATTTAAAAAGCATTTCAATCTTCTCTTTATTGATTTAAGAGATCATGGCGGCTCTGCAAACTATGAACCTGAAATGTTGACGTATACACCTGAAATGTTATCCAAAGATGTTGTGAAGGTATTAGATTCCCTTTCGATTGAAAAGGCTCACTTTGCGGGAATTAGTTTGGGCTCTGTTGTCTTACATGCGATGCATATTTACGCTCCCAGTAGAATTAAGAGCATGATTTTAGGCGGTGCAATTATCCGGTTAACACGTGCTGCGAAAGTGATTCTGAGAACAGGAAACCTGCTTAAAAGTGTGGTGCCCTATATGTGGTTGTATAAAACATTTGCACGTATCCTAATGCCTAAAGCGCACCATAAGAAAGCAAGGGACGTTTTCATCCAAGAAGCTAAGAAAATCCGTCAAAAAGGGTTTATTAAATGGTATCGATTTGCTGCCAAGGTTTGCGAAATTTATCCGCAAATTGATAGTGTAAAACATGAAATTCCCAAAATGTACATCATGGGCGATCAAGACTATATGTTCCTTGGTCCTGTTGAAGAAGATACGATAAAGGACAAATGCGCTAAAGTGCATATTATTGAGCAATGCGGCCATGTTTGTAACATTGAGAAGCATAAAGAGTTCAATCAAGTAGCCATACAGTTTATCAAGGACCAAGTTAAAATGGAGCAGGAACCACCAGCAACAACAAAGTTTGTTACTAGTGCGTAACGTTAAATGAGGACCAGCCTTGGATTGTAGGGCTGGTTTTTTTGTGCAATATATTCAGTACTACTTATTTAGAATTAACTATATAGATTGAGTTTGTGATTCCATTCAATAACGCTTCGGCGCTTCGGGGATGCCTCCCGCCATAAGCCTGCCAAGCTTCGCTGCCAGTCTTATTGCTTCGGCTGCCCCTTTTAAGGCGCCTACGCTTATTTAATATGCCGTATTCAGTACTTCATCCTATATAGGTGCCATTCCTCACCCATACAACGAACAAATCTAGCGAAGAAGCGACAAGTGTGAGCCGAAGCAATAAGACTGACAGTGTTCTTCTGACAGGCTTATTGCGTAAGGCCATCACCAAGCGACAAAGCGATATAGTAATTAAACTCAATTTGTTAAGAGTCGACTATCTATCGTATTTTAAATATATATTCACAATCCCAATCTAGAGAGTATGTTCCTAAGCATGTTATGATTAAACTATGGATACGCAAAGAATAGTGAAAAGGGTTGAAGCATCGTGGATAAGAAACAACAACAGTTAGTTGCATACTACTACAACAAGTTTACTGAAAGAAATTTTGATGAAAAGGACTTCTATAGTTTCATGATGCTGGTTCGAGACGATGCGCATGGAATTGAAAGCGTTAATGAGCTTGCCAACTTCATAGCGTTAAGGGAAAAGAGCACGGGTTATGTAGGAGAGTACCTTGGTGAGTGTAAGCAGATTATCAATAATCTAGGCAATGGAGTCAAAGCCAGGAAAATTGAGGATATCTTCTCGTTCAAAGAAATTAGAAACGGTTTTAACGCGTTGTTTTTGAAATATGACTATGAAAAATTGCCTGCTGAAATCATCAATGATTTCATATTATGTACGATATCTTTATTGCAGGACGTAAAATTAGTGTCGGGTAGTTTGAATAAAGAAGTGGGGCATTTGAGTTTTGCCGTTTCTAGCAAAGAAGTATTCTTGATGGGGAATATGAAAACATTAAACAAAGGTCGCTATATTCCGGTTACTTTTCAGGTTTTGTCGGTCAAGAATACCTACGAGGCAATAACGCCGCAGGATAAAAATGATACACCTTATTTGTTTAATGAAGAACTGATTGAGGTTGTCAATATTGAAGGAAATCTTGTGATAACGTTTCCGGAGTGACTTTTTGGTGCGAAATGGCGGTATTCAAGCCCTTCCCAATTGTATAATAATGAAATGAAGGTTAGACATCTACAAAGACGTCTAACCTTTTTAGTATGTTTATTCGGATGCGCTCATTGTTTGTTGCACCCAAACAGAACCCCGTCATCCCAACGAAAATTAAAAACACCAGCCAAAGTCCAACTTTGACCGGTTCTTATCTAATCCCCAGTATGAAAGTCCATCTGATAACTCTTCCCGTTTTTTACACGAATCACAAGCTTATAAGACGTAGAGGCGGCATAAGGAAAGATTGGTGTAGCAATAATCTCCTTGTTCTCGATGTTGGAGCGCAACCTAATCGGCACTGCGTCACTGCCCCGGAAAACGTGAACGTCAATAACATCCTTCGTTGAAAGTTGCTGGGTAAACTCAATATGCCACTCCTTCGTCAAAGGCACATTCCTCACCGAGGGGAGCGAGATGAAGTCCGAAAAGTCCATCCCCGCCACGTCCGCGCTCGCACTACGTGGTTCGTCATACGACGCGACATTGACAATACCCTCACCGAAAATCGGATCCCAGCCAACAGCACCTCGATCATCGACATATTTCTTCAACAGCCGTTCAATATCCTTAATAGAACGGGTCGGATCATTAAGTTTTATCATCGCTGCAATGCTACTAACAAACGGCGCGGCCATTGAAGTACCACTTAGACTGCCATAGCGATTACCTGGTAAACTTGAAACAATCCCGACACCAGGAGCGGATAGGTCTATTGCTTCGCCCGTATTACTGAAACTTGCGCTGTTGTCATTTTGATCGGTAGCGGAAACAACAATTATACTTTTTTCGGAAGCCGGAAAGTAATTCGCGGTATCCGCCCCGTTATTCCCAGCAACGACAACCACAAGGACATTGTTCGAAATCGCATAATGGAGTGCATCAGCCAAGTACTGCGAGTAATCTTCACCAACAAAGCTTAAGTTAATAATATCCGCTCCATTATCAACCGCAAATCGGATGGCTGTCGAAATATCGGAATCATAGCCTTCGCCTTTTTCATTCATTGCGCGAATCGGCATGATCTTCACATTAGCCGGCGTTGAATCGGCAATGATGCCCGCAACATGCGTCCCGTGAAAATGGACATCCACCGGGTCGGAAGTATTTTTAATCACATCATATCCCGCTACAATCCGATCTTTCAGCAGCGGATGCGTGTAATCGACCCCAGTATCAATGACTGCGATAATAACGCTACCCTTACCCGGCACCAGTTTTTCCGCTATCTTTTTTGCACCAATCCGTTCCTTCCCCCAAGAAACCGAAGGGGCATTAGCTTTCTCTATGGCAGCATAGCGAATGAAATCGGGCTGAAGTACTTCAACTCCATTAAGAAGTTCAAATTCCTCTTTTGAAATACTTTCGATAAATTCACTACCATCTTCAGAAACAAATTTAACAAGTAATCGATTGTTTTCTTTAGATGAAGCAAAGACCTCATTTGATGCAGGGGTAACAAATGAAATTCCCAGAATGAAAAAAAGTCCAATTATAGATAAAGTGTTCTTCATAAATACCACCCTTGTATATAGTTAGTCACATGCTTATGTATCGGATAAGATGGGGAGCTATTAAGGAAACAGTAGGAATAAATTATCAGAAGTGACTAATAATAATTTACTGTCTAATATAGAATACCTACTATTTCTATGATAGGATAAAAATAGTAAACTAAAATTATAGTAGGTACGTGGTAATTGTATCTAATTATATGTTAAAATGGGTTATAAGGAAAAATTTAATTGGAGGTTGGAAGAATGAAAAAAAGCACTTATCAAAAACTATTCAAAGCTTCACTAGCAACAACAGTAGCAACGGGGGCATTCGTTGCAGCAGTACCTACTTTTGCACAGGCAGAAGTGGCGAAAGACGTTTCTTTCAAAGATGTTAAAGATACACACCAATTTTATGAAGCTATTAAAAGTTTGACATCTAGAGGCGTTATCAGTGGCTATGAAGACGGTACATATAAGCCAGGACAACAAATCAGCCGTGCACATGCTGCAAAAATCATGGCATTGGCACTAAACTTAGACACTGAAAATGTAGTAGATCCAGGCTTTAAAGATGTGAAAAAGGGCAGTCCTTATTATGGTCATATCGCTGCACTTGTACAAGCTGGAATTATTAAAGGCTATGAAGACAATACATTTAAACCAGCAGGTAATTTAACACGCGCTCATGTCGCTCAAATGCTTGTATTAGGATTTAAATTAGAAGAAGAGAAACTTTCAAATCTTCCATTTAAAGATGTTAACAACAAACAATGGTTTGCGAACCATATTCAAACATTGTTCTCTAACAAAATCACGGCGGGAACAACTGCAACTACTTTCTCACCTAACGCATTCGTAACACGTGGACAAGTTGCTTCGTTCATCTTTAAAAGTGAAGCAGTAACTAAAGTAGAAACGCCTGAAGTTCCAGTAGCAGAGCAGAAAGAATCGACACTCGTAAACATTTCGGCTGATAAAGTCGAATTCGCTGAAGGGACATATACAATCCCAGCTATCTTGAAAGACGCATTCAGTGCCTCTAATTTAGACGCTCTGAAAGGCGCAGTCGTCAAGTACTCAGTTATGGATGGTATGATCGTAGGCGTTAGTGCAATTGAAATTAAAGCAAGCGGTACTGCTGAAAAAAATCTAGTAATCGATGGACAAGGTTTAGTGTTCCCAGGCAATCTAACGATTAATGGAGACTATATCCACTTGAAAAACCTTACAATTAAAGGTGCTTTCGAGGTTGGTAAAGAAGCGAAAAATAGCTTCACTGCCGAAAAAGTTATTGTTGAAGGAACTACGAAAGTTTCAAACAATGCTGCATCTACAGCGGCAGCACAAAATGGCGTTCGTTATTCTGTGGCGGCAACAGAGCCAACACCAACAATCATCTTCATCGATTCTACATTTGCAAACGTTGAAGTTACTAAAGATGGCATTATTATCGAATACAAAGGCAGCACACAAGTTAAAGAATTCATCTTGTCAGCTAATGTTATCCTGAAAGCTGCTGATGGAATCACAATTCCAAAAGTGACGATCCAAGCGGGAGTTACGGCAGTAACGATTGATGCAAACGTAGGAAACCTTACAGTCAATTCAACTGACAAACTAACTATCTCAGGTACTGGAAACATTGCAGAAGTAACAATTGAATCTGGCAATGAAGTGAAGGTAGATACAACAGGAAAAGTCGGCAAGCTTGATATCAAGTCGAAAGACGCGAAAATCTCACTTGGTGATAAAACAAAAGTAACAAATCTTGTTCTTCCTGCAGGAGTAGCTGCAAAAGATATCATCCAAGATTATGATAAAGTAAAAGGTAACATCGAGAATGTCGGTGGAACTCCAGTAGTAACACCTGGAACTGGTGGCGGAACGGTAACACCTCCATCAGCTGAAGAGGTATTCGAATCAGCAGTTCTAGCTAAATTGGCTGCAGTGACAATTGCTCCTGCAGATTCAGGTGTAACAGTTGATTTCTCTCCATCAACTAACATTTTCACTGTTACAATTTTAGATGCAGATAAATCTACAACAGCTCTCGCTGGAACAGGACTGGTAGAAGCATTTACCGGAGATAGCGGCGTAACACCTGCTAGTGTATCCGTTATAAAAGGCCAACTAATTGCATTAGTGGCTGGCGCTGATAAGCTAGGGAAATTACCTAGTTCAATTGTTATAAACGTTACATTAACAAGCGGTCCAACAATTGCATATACAATCAACTTTAATAAATAAGCAATGCAGAAATCCCCTCAACGTCTATTTCTGGACGTAAGGGGATTTCTATCTGTTTTGCGATAAAAGTAGATAACGTAGCCCTGAATTATTGAAGCGTCCAACCAACTCCGCGAATCCACCAACAAACCTAGTAAAGCCTCCAACCAATCTGTGAAAGCGTCCGTCGGACCCAAAGCCTTCAACCAGCCCTGCAAAGCGTCTAACGAACCCAGTAAAGTGACCAACCAACTCCTCAAAGTGTCCAACGAACCAGAAATCCACCAAATCCATCCAATTAAATTGTTACCAATTATGGCGTTATTCCCCATTTATGGTACAATAGAACCTGTATACGTTTAGAAATAACCATGAAATAGAAAAACGCGTATTAATCATAGTCAACTACCCACCACTCCACGTCAATAGAAGTTGGAGTGGGGGCTTGAGAGAGCCTAAGTTGTCTAGCCTCAGTCTTGTAGGACTACGTTGGTTCGGTGATCACACCCTGGGATAATGCTCTAGTCCCTTGCACTGTGTCGGCTCTGTAAAAGCTCTGTTGGGTCGGAGCGGTCAACCGAATTTGGCGACATGTAATGTCGGAAGCCTTACCAACATTGGCGAAGGGTGACAAACTCCAGAAAGGGAGGGAATACGCTATGCTCGTATTCGTAGTTAATAAACATGGGGAGGCGCTCATGCCATGCCCACCGCGAAAAGCAAGAATGTTGCTGAATGAAGGAAAAGCGAAGATTATTGGTTATCAGCCGTTTAGTATCCAGCTATTGTATGGATCCAGCGGCTATAAACAGTCAGTAAAAGTAGGCACGAAACTTGGAGAGAAACATATCGGTATTGCGGTTACATCCGGAGATTGTGTACTGATGAAAGGTGAAGTTGAATTACGGACTGATGTAAAAAGTCTGCTCGAAACACGTAAAATATACCGACGCATTCGTAGACAACGAAAAACAAGATACCGAAAAGCGCGGTTCCTGAATCGTAAGAAGCCAAAAGGGTGGTTGCCGCCAAGTTTGGAAAGTCGAACCGCGAACACTTTTCGTTGGATCAATCGTTTTAGTAGTTTGCTGCCCAACCCGACACTGCATATAGAAATTGGAAAATTCGAAGTACAGAAGCTAATCAATCTAAGTGTGGGGGGCGTTAGTCAACAATTGAGTAATAGTGAAGGCTATTACAATACCCGGTATTTCGTATTCGCGAGAGACAACTATACGTGCCAAGTATGTAAAAAGAAAAACAAAATAGTAAATACGCATCAAATTATATCCAGGACACAAGGCGGAAGCGATCGTGCGGATAACTTGATCACCGTTTGCACCGATTGCCATACGTCGGACAATCATCGTCCAGGCGAGATCTTTTGGCAGTGGATGCAAGATGGGAAAAAACTGAGGTCCTATAAAGAACCACCTTTTACCAACAGTTCACGAAGCCGCGTTTACGAGCAGTATCCGAATGTAATTATCTCATATGGTAGCGAAACGACGTCCCATCGAAAATTGATTGGGTTAGAAAAGTCACTTGTGAATGATGCCATTGCGATAACGGGGATATCAGCGATTATGAGGATAACTGGAACCACCTTCATGGCGAAACAGTTCCGTAAGAAAAAGCGAAGCCTGCATGAAGCGACCGCACGTAAAGGACGGAAGCAGCCGAACACGAACAGCAGACGTAACTCGAAAAATACCAAGGCGTCCAAAGGATTCTTTTTGAATGATGAAGTGCAAACACGTTGCGGGAACATCGGCTACATTAGTGGCTTTACAGGGAAAAACGCCTGCTATGTCAAGTCGATTAATGGTGATTACATCGTTATTTCTGGAAAAACGCATAAACAACAACCGCTTAAGGGACTTGTAAGACGAAGTCATCAAGGCAATTGGCGCTATCGACTACTACATGATGCTTAAGGACGACAGTTCCTAGTTAAGGATTTGATTGGAATTAAAGAGACGACAGAGAGTGGCACAACCAGACCACTGTCACCTGAACAACTATAAAATAATTAAAAATGTCGAATAGTGTCTGTTTTGGTACAACAATTTCTGAGTTTCTGTTAAACTGGTAACAACATGATAGTGAAGGAGAAGTCTATTGAAGAAAAAACTAAAAATTTTCTTACTATTACTACTAATTATTATCTTGGCCACCACAGGTGCTCTTCTTTATTTCATTAAATTCAAAGAGTATGATGTAGCGGATGAAGAAGTGGCACAAATCATTGAAGACCCGTATAAGATTGAAATGCCTGACGGAACGACGATTACAGTGGATGCGAATGGAGACGTTGTGGATTCAGCTGGGACTACTTCAACCCCCGTAACCGAGGGAACTTCGTCTGAAGGAACTGCTGCAGACGGCAGTAAAGGGGAAGGGAAATCTTCGGGCGATAAAGTCCCTAGCTCGACCACTGGGGATAGCGACACCAACGAACCAAGTCAAAAACCGACAGTCGGTTCAATTAAAAAGAAGTATGTCCCGGTACTTGAAAATCTCCAGTCACAGGCTGACAACAAGCTGAATACATTGGTCAGTCATGCGAAGAAGGAGTACAGCGGGAAGAAAGCGAATGGGGAAAGCATTAGCTACGGTTATTTTTACACTAAATACGTAGGTACTGCAAACGAGCTTGAAGCACTTACCGATGTAGTATTTGAAGACGTCATCAAAGTAGTGGAGAAGGATCTAGTAGCAAACGGCTTTGATAAATCCTATGCACAAAACTTAGTCGATGATTATAATGCGAAGAAAAAAGCACGGAAAGACAGTCTTCTGAACAAGGTAATAGGTCTGTAAATTGGAAAAGCAAGAGTCGCGTTTCAGCGAACTCTTGCTTTTTTCTATGTCTAGACTCCAGGTGCCAGCCGCTTGGGTCATAAGCAATCCAGCTATGTGGCAAAGAGCGCCACGTCGCTGGATGGACTTATGCCCGTCGCGTCTAAACGGCACCTTACGCTTTTCGTTTCTTGGCCTTTTTCGGTTTTACCAGTAGAAGCAGCCGCAAAATAACAAGAAATGTCACCGCTCCAGCTGCATCGAGAATAACATCTTGTAGCGTCGGAGTCCGTCCACCCGTCAATGACTGGTGATACTCATCCGCGATAGCAAGTAGAACTGTGATCCAAGTGGCTGTCAACAGTCGAAATGTATGTTTAGGCAGTATCGAATAGATCGCGACGGCAAGGACACCGAAAATGACAAAATGTGCGCTTTTTCGTAGAAGGAACTCAACGAAGTAATAATAACCTCGTTCCTCAACAGAAATCGTTTTCCCCCAATACGGTACATGCACCTTTGCAAGTGATGATTCTAGTGGCTCACTTGGCAACCATTTTTCGAGTGTTGGGATGAGCGACTGCTGTTCATAGGTTTGCCCGGATGAAATGAATAGAATACTAAGTAGAATGATCAGAACGATTAGTTTTTTCATATGAGAATTGTACCATATGAGATACCAAAAAACATTCATAAGAGATAGAATCTTCCATAAAGGACTCGTTCAAGTCAAGACTCCAGCGCCGAGCCGGGATTACACTTCATCCCTCTAAACTGGCAGGTCTGAACAGGTGCTTTCACTATTTCACGAACTTTTCATCCACAAAATACGCAATTAGTGCGTCCGACCACGCCTTAATCCCACTCTCAGTAGGCATCCGTGTTTCATCGATATACGTCAGTAACTCATCTGAACGCGTGTCGGGCCAATTAGGCCAGTGATTGATGTAGGGAATACCGCGCGCTGATGTGAACTTTTTAAGTGCCTGGATTTGCGTCAAATAATAACCTGCCCGGTAAATGGGTTGAGGCGGAGTGACAAGGAACGATACATCCTCTACATAACTCTCCGCTAGCGCCTTCACGGCAAGCAAATCCTTGCGCTCGTTTTCAATAACCACTTCACCATTGTTGTGTAACGTGAATGGCTCGTACAAGACGATGTCGTAGCCCGCTTCCCATTCGATTTTTCCAGCTTCTAACGCCTCCGCGACAAAACGAGTGGACGTCATATCGAACGTGGCCACATCGACGCCTATCAAACCTCCATACTTGTCACTAATCACGGTTGCAAAGCGCTCCGCTGCAGCTGCAATCGCCTCGGAACCGACAATGAGCATCTGGACATGCTTCCCGGCTTCCGCGCGGGAAATAACCACCTCAAGCGTTTTGTCATCTAACGAAGCGCCTATCTTCAATAGATCAGTTGTGCTCATGTACTGAACGGGAGATGCCTTTTTAACTGGCGCCTCATTTTCAACAAGGGGGCTCTGGGGAATTTCAGCATTCCGAGCAGTATGCCCCCCTGCATTCCGGACTTTCTCTTGCCAAGTCGAGGCACTGAACCAAAGGAGACTTACACAGAGAATTGATAGAATAATTACGGATATAGATTGTGTCTTCATAATTGCACCTCTTTGCTACGTATTAGAATAGCTCTAATATACTATAAAAATGTGGATAATTGTTACAAAAGGGATTCCCGTTATGATATACTAGGTCGAAGTTCAACAATGTACTTGTAAAGGGGAAACTGCCATCTATGGAAGAAACAATTAGTTTACAGGATTTAGTTAAGACTTTAAAGAAACGACTTGTATTAATCATCTGTGCGGTCATACTTGCAGTAACGATTGCCGGAGTCTACAGTTACCTCTTTTTGACACCGATTTACCAAGTATCGACACAAATCCTTGTCAATCAAACGAAAAGTGAACAACAACAGTTCAACTCGCAGGACATTCAAACGAATCTTCAGCTCATCAATACATATAACGTCATCATTAAAAGCCCAGCAATCCTTTCAAAAGTAATCGAAAATCTGGATCTGAAAACGACCCCTGCTGGACTTAACTCAAAAATCACAGTTGGTAATGCGCAAAACTCTCAAGTTTTAAACATCAGTGTCCAAGATCCAGAGCCTTACGTTGCAGTAGATATTGCCAATACAACGGCTGAGGTGTTCCAAGAAGAAATTCAAAAGCTGATGAATGTCGATAATGTCAATATCCTATCGCCGGCGGTACTTGCGGTAAACCCGTCACCCATTAAGCCGGATCCAATGTTGAACATGGCGATTGCTGCGGTAATCGGTCTGATGCTCGGTGTCGGGATTGCATTCCTACTTGAGTACTTAGATACGACAGTGAAAACGGAGCAAGATGCTGAAGAATTGCTCGGCTTGCCGATACTCGGTCTAATTGGCAAAATTTCAGACATAGATGTACAGGGTGCAAAAGGATCCGCAAAAAGCAGAAGGAAGAAGAGGTGACCAACATGTTCAAAAAGAAAAAGAAGATCGTACAAGCGGTTGCGCGTAAACTTGTAACCAATGTGAATCCGAAATCAATCGTTTCGGAGCAATTCCGCACGGTCCGGACGAACATCAACTTCTCCATGCCTGATAAGGATCTCAAAACATTGCTGTTCACTTCATCCACTCCTGGAGAAGGTAAATCGACAAGTGCGGCAAACGTCGCCATTGTTTTTGCACAGGACGGAAAAAAAGTACTGCTCGTTGATGCAGATATGCGGAAGCCGACGATGCATTACACATTCCGCAAGACAAATTCGACAGGACTCTCCAACTTATTAACGAGAAAGTGGGAGTTACAGGACGTCGTCATCGAAACAGAAATTGAAGGCCTGCATCTCGTTACATGCGGACCGATTCCGCCGAATCCAGCAGAATTGCTCGGCTCCAAAACGATGGATGCCTTGATTGAAGAACTGATTGCAGACTATGATATCGTTATATTCGATGCACCACCCATCCTATCTGTCGCGGATGCGCAGATTTTGTCGAATAAATGCGATGGCACAATCCTTGTGCTTAATTCGGGTTCGACAGAGAAGGCAAGCGTGGTCAAAGCGAAAGAGGCATTGGTATCTTCTAAAGCAAATATTCTTGGTACATTGCTGAACAATTTTGTGCTTGAAAAAGATCATTACTATTATCAATACTACGGAACTGGAGAGTAAAGGACAGTCTTGTCTTTTCACTCTCTTTCTTTGTGTCTAGAAGAGGAGAATACTATGATTGATATGCACAGTCACATTCTTTTCGGGGTCGACGACGGTCCGAAAACGATTGAAGACACGTTACGAATACTAGAACAAGCGGCACAAGAAGGAATTACCGACATGATTGCAACACCGCATGCATTCAGTCCACACTTCCATGTGCCACGTAATGAAATTGAAGGTCAAATCGAATTGCTGAAAGATGTTGTCCAGGCGGCGAAAATTCCTATCACCCTTCATACAGGACAAGAAGTCCGTCTGTGCGAGGATCTTGTCGAAAAACTGCTAATGGGTGATGCATTGACTCTTGCTAACTCACGCTATCTCCTACTCGAACTTCCAACGCAATCGGTACCTGCCTATACCGTAAATATTATCCAGTCATTACTGGGAGAGGGAATTATTCCGATAATCGCTCACCCCGAACGCAACCGAGCCATCGCAGAAAAGCCCGAACGACTCGAGCGGCTCGTCAGGCACGGTGCACTTGCACAAATCACAGCCGGCAGTGTAGCCGGCCACTTTGGGAAGAATATTCAAAAGCTGTCACTTCAACTGATTGAAGCGAACTTGATTCATACATATGGGTCAGACGTGCATAATGTAATGACAAGACCAGCCCTTTTTGAAAAAGGGCTCGATTATTTGGAAAAGAAAAAGCTACAAGACAATGCGGATATACTGCTAGAAAACAATGAACGTATTTTGCGAGATGAATACTTAGAACTATTAGAGCCTATAACACCTATTCTAAAAAAGTGGTGGCAATTAATTGGATGAAGTGCTACTATTGGACTGGGATATTAAATAATAAATGATAATTATTGTATCTTTGGTTAAAAGGTACTGCTATAATGGGAGTATTCAAACAATTTGATGGAAGGAGAGTAAGAAGATGTCAATTAAAAAGAGAATGACATACTTGTCGATTGCGGACTCCTTCATAGTGCTGTTTTCCATCTATATTGGTTATTTCATCTTGCATCCGTATATCAACGTATTTACAAACGAAATGCTACTGATTAGTGCCATTACCATTCAAATTGCCCATCACTTCTTCGCGTGGCGCTTCGGTCTGTATCGTAAGGCATGGGCCTATGCGTCCATAGGTGAATTGAAATCGATTTTCCAGGCGGTCACATTAACGATTGCCGTCGTCGCAGCTGTCCAATTCACCCTTACACAGGATGTCTATATACGGGCACTTGCCCTCACATGGATGTTACATATTTTGATTCTGGGTGGCTCGAGATTGTCATGGCGGATCATGCGGGATACGATCAATTACCGGGAGGACAAAGAGGCCAAACGGACGATGATTGTTGGGGCTGGACAAGCCGGGAGTATGATTGTACGTCAAGTCCTTCAAAACGCTGATTCTGGTATGAAACCGGTGTTGTTTGTAGACGATGACGCTACGAAACAAGGACTCGAAATTTTTGATGTAAAAGTAGTCGGCGGCACGAAACAAATCCCTTATTTCGTTAAGGACAATAACATTGAAAAAATCGTTATTGCCATTCCGTCCATGGATAAACAACAAATGGCCGACTTGATGAAATTATGTATTGAAACGGGTGTCCAAACGCAAACGATTCCACGCATTGAAGATTTAATGACGGGTAAAGTATCTGTCAATGATATGCAAGATGTAAGAATAGAAGATTTGTTAGGTCGCGATGAAGTACAACTTGATTTAAAAGCAATCGCGGACAAGTTAACGGGTAAAACGATACTGGTTACAGGCGCGGGTGGTTCCATTGGATCAGAAATTTGTCGACAAGTGAGTGAATTTAGACCAAGTCGATTAATTCTGTTAGGTCATGGTGAAAGTTCTATCTACAATATAGACATGGAACTGCGTCAAAAAGTTTCAACAGATATAGAAATAGTTCCGATTATCGCAGATGTTCAAGATCGGATGCGTATTTTTGATATCGTCAGTGAGTATAAGCCGGATGTGATGTACCATGCAGCTGCGCATAAGCATGTTCCTTTGATGGAAGCGAATCCGATGGAAGCAGTTAAGAATAATATCTTTGGTACGAAGAATGTTGCGGAAGCAGCAGATACATTCGGCGTTCCGTACTTCGTTATGGTATCAACGGATAAAGCAGTGAACCCTCCGAATATCATGGGGGCGACAAAACGCTTTGCAGAAATGATTGTGCAGAATCTCGCGAAAGATAGTACGACGAAATTCGCGGCAGTGCGGTTTGGCAATGTGCTGGGGTCAAGAGGTAGTGTTGTTCCTTTATTTAAGCAGCAGATTGCGAAGGGCGGTCCGATTACGATTACGGATCCTGAGATGACTCGATACTTTATGACGATTCCAGAAGCTTCACGGCTAGTTATTCAGGCAGGAACGTTGGCTGCTGGTGGTGAGGTGTTTGTGCTTGATATGGGTGAGCCGGTGAAGATTGTGGATCTTGCGAAGAACCTTATTAAGCTTTCGGGGTATAGTGAGAATGAAATTGGGATTGAATACTCAGGGATACGACCTGGGGAGAAGTTGTTTGAAGAGTTGTTGAATGAGAATGAACGGCAGAGTGAGTATGTGTTTCCAAAGATTTTTGTTGGGAAGGCGGAGCCGGTTGGTGTGGTTGAGATGGAGTTTGTATTAAGTAATTTGCTTGAAATGAAAGATGAAGAATTGAAAGAGATATTGGTAGGACTTGCTAATCGGAAGGTTGCTAGTGTTGGTAGGGAAGTTACGACTGCTTGAAATAGACGTAGTGGTGCCTGGTGTTGACACAATTTACGCCTTTTGAATTGTGGCAGTACCTGGCTCCACGTTATAAGAAGGGGAATGCCTAGTGAATTTTGCAATTGTAGGGTGCGGTTTTATTGCGAAGAAGCATGCCCAAGCCATTATGAATACCGAAGGTGCAAATTTAGCCGCAGTATGTGATAGAGTTCCAGAATTAATGGAACCATATATTGAAGAATATGGAGCTACTGCATATACAGATTTTGAAGAAATGCTGAAAGATGATTCAATAGATATCGTAAATATTTGTACACCAAGCGGAGCACATGCATTCCTTGCAGAACTCGCTGCGAAGTACGGAAAACATATAATCGTAGAAAAACCAATTGCGATGACACTTGAAGAAACAGATCGTATCATTAATGGTGCAAAATTAAATAACGTGAAACTTGCGGTTGTTCATCCAAATCGATTCCGACCAGTTGCCATGAAGCTGAAAGAAATCCTTGACCAGAACTTGCTAGGTAAAGTTAGTCATTCACTATGCGTTGTCAATTGGAACCGAGGTCAAGAGTATTATGATCAGGCACCATGGCGAGGTACGAAAGAACATGACGGTGGCGTGTTAATGAACCAAGCAATACATAACCTAGATTTACTCCTTTGGTATATGGGAGAACCTGCGGAAGTATTTAGTATGGAAGCAACAAGACTACGAGACATTGAAGCAGAAGATGTTTCGACAGGAATTATTCGTTTTGAATCAGGCGCACTTGCGACAGTACAAGCGTCAACGACCGTCTATCCAAAAAACTATGAAGAGTCGATTACCATCTTCGGTGAAAAAGGAACAGTCAAAATCGGCGGTCCGAATGCTTTGTATTTCGAACACCTTCTTATAGAAGGAATTGATGAAGAAACTTCCGGAAAGTGGATAAGTGACATAAAAGCAGATCCATGGGGAACACCGGGTCATGAACAAATCATCAAAGATATGATCCAAGCAATTAATGAAAACCTTCGACCAGCCGTAACAGGGGAAGATGGAAGAAATGCATTGGCACTCGTGTCCTCATTTTACAAGTCAGCAAAAAAAAATCAGCCAGTGAAACGGTAGTAAAGGAATGAGACAAATGACAAAAAAAACAAAAACAAATTCAAATATAATAGCTGAAAAGCTGATTAGTAAATTAGAAACGAAAACGGCAACAGTTGGTGTTGTTGGTCTCGGGTACGTAGGCCTTCCACTTGCAGTCGAAAAAGCAAAGGCTGGTTTTACGGTTATCGGTTTTGATGTACAAGAAGAAAAAGTTCGTATGGTCAACGAAGGGAACAATTATATTGGAGATGTCGTTCAGGAGGATCTTGAAGCACTTGTTGCTTCTGAGAAACTAAAAGCAACGGCTGATTACGCATTTATCAGAGATGTTGACGCAATAGCAATTTGTGTACCAACTCCCCTAGATATTTATAAACAACCGAATATGGAATACGTCAGGAGTTCTGTTGAAGCAATTGCAGCAAATATGACAGAAGGCACGCTTGTCGTCCTTGAAAGTACAACGTATCCGGGAACGACGGAAGAACTCATTCGACCTATCCTTGAAAAATCGGGATTAGTCGTCGGAGAAGATATTTTCCTTGCCTACTCACCAGAACGTATCGATCCAGGTAATAAGCAATTCAACACAAAAAATACGCCAAAAGTTGTTGGTGGCGTCACAGAAGTGTGTACAAAAGTGGCGGCAGCAATGTACCGTGCAGTCCTCGACGGTGATGTTCACGAAGTATCGAGTCCAGCAGTTGCTGAAATGGAAAAACTTTTGGAAAACACATTCCGTAACATCAATATCGGACTTGCCAACGAAATGGCGATTCTATGCCACAAGATGGGTATTGATGTATGGGAAGTGATAGATGCAGCTGCGACAAAGCCGTATGGCTTCATGCCATTCTATCCAGGTCCAGGTCTTGGAGGGCATTGTATTCCAATCGATCCGTGGTACTTAACGTGGAAAGCACGTGAGTATAACTATCATACGAAATTGATTGAAACGGCTGGGGAAATTAATGACAGCATGCCGGACTTTGTGGTTCAGCGTTGTGCAGAGATTTTGAATGAAAAGAAGAAATCATTGAATGGTTCTAAGATTTTAGTATTAGGTGTTGCTTATAAAAAAGACATTGATGATTATCGCGAATCGCCAGTGTTGCCGATTTTGGATCGATTTACGAAGGTTGGAGCGGAATGGGAAGCTGTTGATCCGTATGTACCTGAGTTTAAGTTGAATGGGGAAATGTTTGAGACTGTGGCGTTGACTGAAGCGAAATTGAAGGATGCGGATCTTGTGGTGATTGCTACTAACCATAGTGGGTTTGATTATGGGATGATATCAGAATATAGTAATTCTGTACTTGATACAAGAAATACTGAAATTAAGATAACTAAAAGTGTTAATTACTATAAGTTATAAACATGAAAGAAGACTATGATGATAAAAAAATTGTTAAAAAGTGATTTTAATCGAAACGTATTTACACTGTTTTCAGGAACATCCATTGCGCAATTAATACCACTAGCAATAACGCCGATTCTCACAAGAATTTATGGACCAGAAGATTTTGGCGTTTTTGCATTGTATACTTCAATAGTAGCTATTTTATCTGTTTTAGCTACAGGAAGATATGAGTTGGCAATACTAATTCCAAAAAAAAATGTTGATGCAATTAATATAGCTTCTTTAGCTATCACTTTATCATTGATGTTTTCGTCATTACTACTAGTAATACTACTCATTGGTGGGAAGCAGATAATAGAGTTCTTGAATATTGAACAACTAGGTATTTGGGTTTATCTAATTCCGTTTTCCGTTTTAATTTTAGCAATTTACCAAGTAATCTATTATTTGCTGAATCGACAAAAACTTTACAAACAGATGTCAGTAAATAAAGTAGTTCAGCAAGTAGGTATTGGTTCCTCAAATATTGGACTTGGTTTTTTAAATAAAGATGTGGGCCTTATAATAGGGACATTAATTGGACAGTTTATTTCATTACTATTAATCCTCAAGAAACTTCTAAATACTAAAGAAGTAAATTTGAATGAAATAACAATAAAAGGCATGCGTACTCAAGCGAAGAAATATATCGACTTTCCTAAATATCTAACTTTAGCACATACTCTAAATGTTACCTCGAGCAACCTAACTATTATTCTTTTTAATAAATTTTTCAACGCTACAGCTATTGGACACTTCTCAATGACGCAAAGAATAATGAGGTTTCCGTTAGCAATCATTGGAACAGCAATTTCAGATGTGTTTAGGCAGAAAGCTGCCGAGGATTTAATGACAAAAGGAAATTGTAAAACTTTATACTTAAGAACCTTATTCACTTTGGTACTATTAGGTATAGTTCCTTTTGTAATCTTATTTATTATTAGCCCATCATTGTTTTCATTCGTCTTTGGGGAAGAGTGGAGAGTAGCTGGAGAATATGCACGTTTATTAATCCCAATGCTATATTTACAATTTGCAACTTCACCATTAAGTAGCTTATATATAATAATGGAAAAACAAAAATATGACTTAGTTATTCAAATATTCTTATTCGTCTTATCGACCACTGGTGTATTCATTGGGTATTTAATTTTTCATTCTATAGAAATGAGCATAATTTTATATTCGATTGCGTACAGTATTATTTATTTAATCAATGGAATAATAACATACAAATTTGCGATAGTGGGAAATGGAAAAGTACTGGAATGATTTGTGAAGATAAGTAGACTTCTTCAATCTATATCAGAGGTCTACATATAGAGAACATGTTTAATATAGACAAAGTAGGTGAGAGTATATTGAAAAAGATGATTAAGAGTGTTATGAAATATATACCGTATATTAAATCAATCCATGAAACAAGAACGACTGCAGCGCCAATCACTTTAAGGACCTTTTTTTTTCAGAAAGTTATTGGAATAAATCGAAGAGCCTACTGGCCTACACATTTCACAAGTATGATAAGTAGGGCGGAAAATATTGAAATAGGGATAGGAACAGCCCCGGGACTATCTCCCGGTTGTTATATTCAGGGATTGGGTAAGATAATAATAGGAGATTATACATTAATTGCGCCGAATGTTGGAATAATTAGTGCAAATCATGATACTCATGATTATAGAAAGCATATAAAATCAGAAGTAATAATTGGAGATTATTGCTGGATTGGTATGAATACAACAATAATGCCCGGAGTCAAATTAGGTGATCATACAATTGTAGCTGCAGGATCCGTTGTAACAAAACCTTTTGAAGATGGATACTGTGTATTGGCAGGTTCACCAGCTAAAATTATCAAAGTATTAGAATCGAGTGAATGTGTTAAATATTATAATGAATACGAATATTATGGCTATATCAAAAAAGAGAATTTTAATAATTTTAAGAAACGAAAACTTATGGTCTGATTATCGTTAGTTAAGAGGGAGTTATATCTGACTGCAGATAATTGTAATATTATACAACAGGGAGATTCAAATCATTAGAAATAGGAGAAGAATAATGAAAACTATAAAAAAAATCATAAGACAAGTATTATCTCGATTATTTGTTATAGACTCCTTAATTATTTTTAAAATGAATAGACCAACCTCTATTTCTTCTCCGGCAATAATTAAAAAGGCTGATATGGGTAATCTCACTGATATTTTATACTTTCAAGATGAAAAATATGTACCTATCTTTGAGGGGTTTCTGGAGAAGGGCGATATTGGTTATTTTGGATATATTGATGGTGTATGTATCCATCGATCATGGGCGATTATAAATGAAGGTTCAATATATAATCCACATGCTCTTGTTAAGAATCGATTGGAAAAGAATGAAGTATATATTCATTACTGTGAAACTGCTCCCATAGCACGAGGGAAAAATGTTTATCCTTTAGTCATAAGCGAAGTAGCGAAAGAGTTTTTGGATAAAGATGTATTGATATGTGTAAATAAAAAAAATATACCCTCCATTAAAGGTGTTAATAAAGCAGGCTTCAAACCTAAACATATGATTAAAGTATTTTCGATTTTAGGTTTAGTTTTAAAATGGAAAAAGAATTTAAAGGGTGTTGAGGATTAATGAGTAATAAGGAAAAGTACAGAAAACTATGTGAAACTGAAGAGTCAATACCTATATTTTCGAAAGACTGGTGGTTAGACGCAGTTGCTGGTAAAGATAATTGGGATGTAATAACAGTGGAGAAAGATAATCGAATTATTGCATCATTACCTTTTGTGAAATCGAAAAAAAGCATATTTTATTTACTAAGGATGCCTCCACTTACCCAGACATTGGGACCCTGGTTAAAATACCCTAAAGGCCAGAAGTATGCGAATAGGCTATCGTTTGAGAAAGAGATGTATTCAAAGTTAATTGAAGGAATTCCATACAGCGATGTGTTTAATCAAAACTTTCATCCTTCAATTTCTAATTGGCTTCCATTCTATTGGAAAGGATATAGTCAGACAACGAGATATACGTATGTTATTGGTGATCTAAATGAAGTAGATAATATTTATGGTTCCTTTCAATCTAAAATAAGAACAGATATTAAAAAAGCAGAAAAAAGTCTTAGAATTATTGAATCTGAAGATATTGACCAGTTTTATGAAATAAATTCATTAACATTTAGTAGACAGAACATTAAGACCCCCTATTCGTTGAATTTTGTGAAGAAGATCGAAGAAGCATGTAAAATAAATAAATGCCGTAAGATCTACTTTGCAGTGGATGAGAAGGAAAGAATACATAGTGTCTTATACTTAGTATGGGATCAAGAATTTGCTTATTACTTATTGGGTGGAAGCGATCCAGAATTACGAAATAGTGGTTCAATGTCGCTTTTACTATGGCATGCCATTCAGTTTTCTAGTACTGTAACTAAAGCCTTCAACTTTGAAGGAAGTATGATTGAGCCGATTGAAAGGTTTGTGCGAGGTTTTGGTGCAAAGCAGGTTCCCTATTTTAATATATCTAAAACTAATTCCAAGTTATTAATGGCTAGAGAGGCGTTTTTGAAAATGAAAAAATGAGCATCAGGATTGGATTGAATAATGTGATAATAAAAATCCCGAAAAACAATATCCCAGAACGCACATACATCATTGATATTCTAATTGGCGAGTATCTAGGGTTATCGTATTCAATTGAAGTGAGTGACATTACTAACTATCATCTTCTGTTTGAAGGAAAAGAGATAGTGATTGAAGATCATTTTTTCAAGCATTACTTGGAGGATCTTAGCTATTTGAAAGTAGATGCTATCCCCAAAGTCGTTATCTTTACGGAAAATCAATTTATATCCGAACAAGATGTGCCGGTGTTGTTTGGGAATGATAGTTTGGTCATGGAAAGCAAGCGCATCATGTATGGTAATGATTTCTTCGCTGCTTCTTTCTTTATGCTTACTCGTTGGGAGGAGTATGTGAATCCAGAAAGGGACTTGCATAATCGTTTTTCGGCGAGAGATAGTTTGGCCCATAAGTTTGATTTTCTTGATCGGCCGATTGTAAATGAGTATGTTGAGATGCTATGGGGGATGTTTACGTACCTTGGCTATACGGAGGATCGGAAAAAGCGAGAATATGAGTTTGTTTTGACCCATGACGTTGATATTCTCCGTCTATATAGGGGACGCAAGCAATTGATTAGAAAAATGGGTGCTGAAGTTATTAGAAGAAAGTCACCCTTATCCGCTATTAGAACACTGATTGAGTACGTCCAGGTGAGGTTGAATAAAGTTCTAGATCCTTTTGATACGTTTAGCTGGATTATGGATCTCTCTGAGAGTGTAAACGTTAAATCTAGATTTTATTTCATGAGTGGAGGGGTAACTTCTTTTGATAATCATTATAATATCGAAGAACCGAAAGCTTTGAAGGTTATTGAGGAAGTTAAAAGAAGAGGACATATTATTGGATTTCATCCTAGTTTTAATGCTTATAACGACTCTGCCCAATGGAAAAAAGAAAAAGATCTCCTTGAAAAAGTTGTTGGTCATGAAGTAAAGGAAGGTCGTCAACACTATTTACGATTTGAAGTACAGAAAACATGGAACATATGTGAAGAGAATGATATGGAACGAGATCTTACCTTGTCATATGCAGATAAAGAAGGTTTCCGATGCGGTGTATGTTATGAGTACTCCATCTTTGATTTTCTCAACAGAAAGAAGTTAAGACTTAAAGAGATGCCCCTTATCGTGATGGAAGGTAGCTTTGTTACTTATCAAAACGTGACTTCAGAAGAGATGTATAGGAAGACAAGCTCTTTAAGAGATACTGTGAAGAAGTACAATGGAAGTTTTGTTTACTTATGGCATAATTCGAGCTTCAATGTTCCTTATTGGTCACCCTATCAAAAAGTTTATGAAAAAATTGTAAAAGAAAATGAGTGAGTATTTTCATGAAAGTTCAAGTGCTAGATCTCTCCAAATAACATGAAGGTTTTAAATCAGAAATTCTACAGCCATTCGACATCTAACCAGTTCATTTTAAGTACCTGTGCACGAGAATATTCAAAAAACACACCACGATTGTATAATGATGACATGTTGGACAAACCCATGTGTATGTGTGAATATCTGTTTTTTTGCATGTTTATTTAGATATATGAAGTGCTTGTTATTTTTTCAAGGACAGGTATCCTTTACTAAATAGTAAAGACACATTCGAAAAAAAAATGATGAATAATAATAGTTTTTTTAATGATTTTGGAAAATAAAAAATATATATGCAGCAGTCAATCATCTAAAAAATGTATCCCTTATTCTATAGTATTAAGTCTGTTCGTATTTAAGTGACTATGCCAATTAGATTCACCAACGTATTCGAGAACAACAAATGGATGACATAGCTACAACGGAATTTTTAATGACTGGTTATGTAACAGGAAGTAATATAATATATTATATTATATTATATTCGGGTAATAAAGAGCTCCAAGCGGGTGAGTATTTAATTTATTACCGAATTGATAAATCAGTGAAGGTCAATAGATACAGTGATTTTACAATTAGTAAAGAACTTAGTTTTGACAAGAAAAATGCTCTTAATAAACTAGATTAAATTCATATAAATGTTTTTTTGTGTCTAATTGAATTATTAAATGGACGCAATTCTGTTTTGCCATTTAGCGGAGGATACCATTCCCGTGTGATTGCCATGATGCTAAAATAATTGAGTTATAAAATTGTTATTTGTTTTGCTTATGTGCGACAACTATATTTAAAAACACCGATCTATGATCAATCTAGGAGTTGTTAAACATCGATTATCGAGGTAAAAAATCAAATGGTATCAACAAAAAAATCAGTACATTAATTATTTCCGTCATTTTCGTACTTATGTTAATAGGTACTTTAAACGCTACCTCTACAAAACTAAGTGTCTTGGGTTTATTTTCTTTATCACTCACAACAGGTCTGGCAATGTTATATTTAGTACTACATTTTACAGTTTCGAAAAAAGTAAACAAAACGCATGTTATATTGATCTCTATTTCTGCTGCTTTTATGGGCGTTTCTCTAATTGGACTGTTTGGTAACATACAAAAGAGCGGATTAATAAATCTCATCCAATTTGCCTTATGCATAGGATTTACTCTCTTCCTCTCATTAATTAATTGGGATAGATACAAAATTCTGACGCTTGGTAAAATTGCTTCTGTATTTATATTGATTCACTTTTTTATATGGGCTTCTACAGGATTTGAGTCAGCTTTTTCTAGTATTTATGCTAACCCCAATTTGATAGGTCCCTATATGCTTTTTATGTTATTTTTTATTATTTGGGCAAGATGGCACTCAAATTATAGTTTTTTTTATAACACCGTCTTTATTTTAGGTGCTCTGACGATGATTGGAAGTGATGCACGTTCCTCTCTTCTGTCCGGGTTAATAGCTTTTTTCACTTACTTATCTTGGAGATTTCTTGCGGAAAGTAAGATTCGTTTCTCCTTGTTTATATTAATCGTACTCTTATTTATATTGGCGCTAATTTTCTTTTATTCACAATTACCAACCTGGAAACACTATTTATATTTTGAAAGTATAATGTTGGAGTATACGGGGAAAAGTCTAATGTCGGGCAGGCAGTTTCTTTGGGGACCTATTCTCCCGGTCATTGGAGAACACCCGTGGTTTGGTTATGGTCCCGGCGTTCAAGCAGGAGATGTTATGTTTGTCAACCATTCTTTGCACAATTTATTCTTGCAAATCACATTACAAAATGGATATTTAGGTTTAACATTATTTTTGGCATTGTTGATTTCAATTTGGATGATATTTTGGGGCGCTAGGAAAGATAGAACTGTCAAGTTGGTAGGTGCATTTTTTATCGCCACCCTAATACACCAAACTTTTGAAATAGCGCTCATACAAAATCAACTGTCAATCGGACTGATGCAATGGTTTATTATCTCTATAGGGATTAGTCAAGTTTTATATGACCCAAAACGTGTGCAGGATAATCAACTTATAACATTTCACACTCATAAATAAAGGGTATACTATAAGATTACCTCTTTCCCTTATTGTTAATCGCGGCATCCCCATTTGATTATTATGGTTATCGCTTAGAACTCTCCTATAATAATCAAATGGGGTCATACGACATGAACAGAAGTAATAGAACCAAATATATATAAAAGAGTCTAGTGAAAGTTGATTGAATTGGGTGGTGTTAGTTACCAATTGAGTAGTATCGATTTGATTTTATAGAATAGGAGGAAGAAAGTTTATCCAGTCTAAATAGGATTCAAGATAGACCTGAATCCACTTATTTACCGAATGCATTAAGAATGAATTACCTTATCGATAAAAAAAACCTAGGATGATTAAATTTGAAAAAACTAAATATTTTAATTGTATCACATTCATTTCCACCATTTATGAACGTTGGTGGGATGAGAGCTTATTCATGGGCGAAGTATTGGTCAGAAGCGGGACATAATATAACTGTTATAACTTCAAAAGCAAGATCGGAGTTTTCCTATACAGCTACATTTAAAATTGAAATCCCGAAAAATGTTGAAGTTATTGAAATAGAAAATCCGTTATTTAAGTATTTCAACAAAGGTAGTGGATTAGAAAAAAAAGGAAAAATAGAGCTCAATAATCAGGCGGGATGGTTTAAAAAAAAAGTCGGAAATATATTTAATATAATCAAAAATAATGCCCCAGTTGTTGATTATTATTTTGATTGGTATTTTAAAAGCGTCTTATATATTAAAAAGAATAAAAAATCTTTTTCGAATTTCGACATTGTAATTTCAACTGCTAATCCTTTGAGCGCTCATTCTATTGGAATGTATTTGAAAAAGAAGTTTGGAGTAAAATGGATAGCTGATTATCGAGATCTTGAAGAACAGTCAAAAATGAATGATGATATTAGTTGGCTTAGAAGAAAATTCATCACATCATTTAAAAAAAGAGCGCTAGCATTATCTGATTTAGATATCACTGTATCTAAAGGATTAAAAGATATTTTATTAAGTGTGAGAAGCGAAGATAAGGTTGAAATTATATACAATGGATTTTTTGAAGAAAATTATTTCGAAAAAGAAGAAAAAGAAGGCTCATTAGATTGGAAAATTATTTATACGGGCACGTTCTATAAAAATGATTTTGTAATAAAACCTTTATTTGATGCTTTAAGACTTATAGAAGACAGTAATATACCTATACCCGATATTCAGTTTTATGGTATTGGTGACCCTTCCATGAAAGAGTTTATTAGAACTCAGGCCAAACTTTCTTTAAGAAAAAAAATTAATTTTTATGATAGTGTATCTAATAAAGAAATTGCTGAAATACAAATGAATTCAGCTATGTTATTGCTGATGGATGGTATAAATAATAAAGGGGTGTTGAAAACAAAATCATACGAATATCTGGCGGCGCAACGACCTATAATAGCAATTATAAATCCGGAAAGTGAATTGGCGCAAAACTTTTTATTGGGTTTGAACGGTTATTATGTTGGAACAGACGTAAATGAAATTAAAAACTTTATAGAAAAAATATATAATGCTGTAATAGAAGAGAAGAAAATCAGTTCATTATCATTTTTTGAAGAAGAAAAATTGAATTATTATTCGAGAAAAAGTCAGGCCTTAAATTTAATAGAACAGATGAAAAAATTGGAGAATACCTAAAATGAAAGAGGTTAAAAGTTGAAAGTATGTATCTTATCACCGGTTCATCCTTATTTAGACGTTAGGGTCTATCAAAAAGAAGCATTAACTTTATCGAAACATGGCTATGAAATTATTATTGTAGCACAAAGCCTTGTAAATATGGAAATTGGTAATATAAAAATCTTAAAAGCTCCTGAGTATAATAACAGATTTAAGCGATTTCTAACACAGCCATTACTTTTGTTTAAAGCTTTAAAAATTAATGCCGGCGTATACCATATACACAACCCAGATATGCTACCAATAGGTTTTATATTGAGAACTATGCGAAAAAAAGTAATTTATGATACACATGAAGACTTCTCGAAAAGAATCTTCATGAGAGAATGGATTCCTCTACTTTTAAGGAAATTAATTGCTGGTCTAGTGAACGCATTAGAGAAGGCTGCGTCAAAATACTTTAATGCAATCGTTGTTACTCAGCCTCAAATGGTAAGTAAGTTTGGAGGGAAATCACATTTAATTGAAAATGCTCCAATTCTTCATAGCGAACTTACAGATAAGGCATATAAATTATCGGAGAATATTGTCAAGGGAGATAATATTATAAGATTGATTTATGTAGGCGGGATATCAAAAGCCAGAGGGATTAGAGAAATAATAAATGCATTAGAAGTATTAAATAAAACTAGACCTTTTAGACTCTGGTTAATTGGTCCATGTTTTGATGATGGGTTTATAGATGAGTTAAAAGGTATGGCTGGCTGGGTATATGTTGATTACCTTGGGTATCTATTACAGGAAGAAGCTTTTGCTCATATGATTCAATCTGATATTGGTCTAGTAACAATCTTGGATGTGGGCGATCATTCTACTACGTCACCTAATAAACTATTCGAATATCAAAGATTTGGTCTCCCATTTGTATCAAGTAATTTTCCTAAGTGGATTGAACAGGTATCTGAAACGAATTCTGGGATATTTGTGGATCCCCTAGAAATAAATGAAGTTGCTGCATCACTTCTTAGACTCGCAGAAAACCCGCGTCTAAGAATTGAAATGGGTAAGAATGGACAACAATATATATTTCAAAAATTCAATTGGGATATTGAATCCAAAAAGCTTTTGGATTTATATGATTCCATAAAATAGAGGAGCTGACCAACTTGGAAATCCCGATGCTAGATCTATCAGAACAATATTCAACCATAAGAGAAGAGGTCCTCTTAAAACTAGACCAAGTAATGTCTTCATCACAATTCATCCTAGGTAGTCATGTAAAACAAGTTGAGAGTGATATTGCTAAAATGAGTAAAACAAAGCACGGTATTGGTGTAGGTAATGGATCCGATGCAATCCATATCGCACTTCAGGCAGCAGGGATTGGTGAAGGAGACGAAGTAATTACAACTTCCTTTACTTTTTTCGCGACAGCAGGTGCTATTACGCGTGCGAACGCGGTACCAGTGTTTGTTGATATCGATCCAGTTACATTTAATATAGACCCATCTAAAATTGAAGCAGCTATTACAGAGAAGACGAAGGCCATTATTCCTGTTCATCTATATGGACAGATGGCTGATATGGATCCAATCATGGAAATTGCGAAGAAACATAATCTGCATGTCATTGAAGATGCTGCACAAGCAATTGGTTCTACGTATAAAGGCAAGCAAGTTGGCGAAATGAGTAGTGCTGCTACATATAGTTTCTTCCCTACAAAGAACTTGGGCGCGTATGGCGATGGTGGGATGGTTGTTTCAAATAGCGATGAACTTGCAGGACTTGCTCGTGTAATTCGTGTTCATGGTAGTAAGCCGAAGTATCATCATCATGTGTTAGGGTATAACAGCCGTTTGGATGAAATGCAGGCAGCCGTGCTAAGTGTTAAAATTCCACACTTGCCCACGTGGAGTGAGAATCGTAGGAAGCATGCCACATATTATACCGAAATGCTTAATGATGCTGTCAGCAAGCATGTCGTGACACCTGTTGAAGTGGAAGGTAATTATCATGTGTTCCACCAATATACGCTCCGTGTAGAAAGACGGCACGAGCTTCAGGCGTTCTTGAAAGATCAAGGAATTGCGACGATGATTTATTATCCAATTCCTTTGCACATGCAACCGGTCTTCAAAGAACTTGGTTATCAAGAAGGCGATTTACCAGAAACAGAAAAAGCGGCAAAAGAAGCATTGTCATTACCGATGTTCCCTGAACTTAAACAAGAGCAACAAGACTACGTAATTGCAAAAATCATGGAGTTTTATTTATGAAAAAGATATTGACGATTGCGGGGACTAGACCCCAACTAGTGAAAATTGCTGCTGTTTCGAGGGTATTACGTGAATCATTTGCCGAAGTGCTAGTGAATACGGGACAACACTATGATTACAATATGGCTGGTGTGTTCTTCGATGAGTTGAATATTCCAAAGCCGGATTATGATCTTGGAATTGGCTCAGAATCACATGGCCGACAAACTGGAAAAATGATGATGGCTGTTGAGGAAATAGTAGAGAAAGAAAAACCGGATGCTATTCTTGTCTATGGTGACACGAATTCAACACTTGCGGGTGCAATTGTCGCGAGCAAGTTGCATATTCCGATCATTCATATTGAAGCAGGTCTTCGAAGCTACAATAAAGAAATGCCAGAAGAGATTAATCGTATTATGACCGATCATGTATCTACTTTGCTATTTGCACCTACAGACCTTGCCGTAGCTAACTTGGCGAAAGAAAGCATTACAGAAGGCGTTCACCAAGTTGGGGATGTCATGTATGATGCCGTACTGTACAACATCGCGTTGGCAGAAGAGAAACATTCACTGTCAGATTATGATTTAAGCAGTGGCGAATATGTTCTTGGTACGATTCATCGGGCGGATAACACAGATAATAAAAATCGTCTGGAAGCTGTTTTGAAAGCTTTCTCAGCGCTTGAAGAAAAAGTTTATTTACCTTTGCATCCACGTACAAAAAGTAAAATAGACTCGTTTGGATTGAATTCCATTCTGGAACAAGCGAATAATATTAATATTGTAGAACCGATTTCTTATTTAGAGATGTTGTTGTTAGAAAAACATGCGAAAGCGATTGTTACCGATTCTGGGGGTGTTCAGAAGGAAGCTTATTTCGCAAAAGTACCTTGTATAACATTGCGGGACCAGACGGAATGGCTGGAGACAATAGAAACCGGTTGGAATCAATTGGTGAATCCATTAAAAGTTGACTTGGCTGAAAAACTTTCAAAATTACGGTTTGGCCAACCAATTGAAGATTTATATGGTGATGGGAATGCTGCAGAGAAAATAGTTGTGATTTTGAAGAACTATTTTAAATAATAAACAAGCCAGTCTTTTGTAGGTTGGCTTGTTATGAAAGGTGGAGTTCGAATGTTATCTACAAAAGGTGAAAATGTTGTTATTGGTAAGGATGTACTATTTGGCAGTAATGTAGTAATTGGAAATAACGTTGTCATCTATGAAGGCACAAGAATCGGACATAGTGTAATCATTCAAGACAATGCTGTCATTGGGAAACAACCAACGCGAGCAAAAGCTTCTATTCTTCCTGACGTGAAAGAGTTGCCACCAGCGGTAATTGGTCCTGGGGTAACAATAGGTACTTCTGCTATTATTTATGCTAATGCAGAAATCGGTGAAGATGTATTCATCGCGGACTTGACAACCGTACGGGAACGGGTAACAATTGGCGCCAAAACAATCGTCGGTCGCGGTGTCGCGATTGAAAATGATTGCGTAGTAGGTGAGAGATGTAAACTGGAAACGAATTGTTACATAACCGCATATTCAGAACTTGGGGACGATGTATTCGTTGCACCATGTGTCGTCACGACAAATGATAACTATATGGGGCGTGGAAAAGAACGATTTGATAAGTTTAAAGGTGTCACTGTTAAAGACGGAGGGCGCATCGGAGCAAATGCAACGATTTTACCGGGGAAAGTGATTTGTGAAGATGGAACAGTGGCAGCGGGAAGTATTGTTTCAAGGAATGTTGGGCGGGAGATTTTGGTTGTTGGATCTCCGGCGAAAGAACTTAGGAAGGTTCCTTACGAGCAGTTGTTGAGGAATCAATGACTGTAAGTCATTAATTGTAGTTTTAAGAACGGATAGGAGGAGAGCCAAATGAAAGTGTGGTTATGTAAACACAGTGAACCACTACCTCTAAAAAAAGATAGTCGGAAATTCCGGGTGGGTATGATAGCAGAGGCATTACGTGAAAGACAGCATGAAGTCATTTGGTGGGCATCTACAATGGAACATGCGAAAAAAGTTAAGGTAGAAGATATAGAAAAACTTGAAAACGGAACGGAAATAATTGCTTTAGATGGTATGAGTTATGGGAAAAATGTCAGTATGCAGCGAATAATTAATCATTCGCAAATGGGTAGGCAATTTACATCTACTGCAAGTGAAATGGATAAACCTGATCTTATTTATGCCTCGATGCCAACATTGGACTTTGCTTATCGTGCGGTCAAATTTGCGAAAGCAAATGGTATTCCTTCTATTATCGATATTCGTGATTTATGGCCAGATGTATTTTTGGATTTGATTCCTATAGAGTCATTAAAAAAAGACTTTCTATTATATCCTTGGAATAGAAAGTTAAAGTATGTCCTACAAAATACGGACTACATTATCGGTATTACTGAAGAATATTTGAAATGGGCTTTGACAAAAGTACATTTGTCTTTTGATGAACATCAACACAAAATATTTCCACTTGGCTATGATGAGGTCATGGGAAATCATGAAAATCCTTTTAAGAGCAATAAGTTCCAAATTACTTTTGCTGGTACTATTGGGTATCATTTTGATTTAGAAACAGTGTTTAAGGCGGCGGAATTACTAGACCATGAAGAAATTAATATAAATATATTAGGCGATGGTGATCTCCTTCAAAGTTATGTAGAAAAGTATTCATATTTACAAAACGTGAAATTTGTCGGATGGGTAGAAGGTTCTTTAATCTCATCTTATTTATTACATAGCGATTTAGGTATTGCACCCTATAATAATACCCGAAACTTTATAAAAAACATTGCAAATAAGCCCTATGAATATATGGCCCATTCGCTTCCTATAATTACCTGTCTAACTGGAGCAACAGAGTCTCTAATTAGGAAACATAACCTTGGTTATTTTTATAATCAACATGATTCAGAGAGTTTAGCTTATCAGATTAAAGAAGTTATGAGTAATAAGCAAGACCTGTTAGAAAAAAAAGAAAACAACAGAGTTGCATTTGAAAAATACTATGACTCCAAAATCGTATATTCTGATTTAGTAAACTTTATGGAGAGTACTATTTCTGGGAATAGCAATAACGATAGCAAAATATAAAAGTTTTAATATTACTATAATTAAGATACTAAAGAACTAAATTATATGCTTGGTGTTCATGATTCATATGTGAGTCTTGAGCAAGTAGAATTTAAGTTATCACCATTTGAAGAAGTCTTTGAATATGTGGATTATATCCTTGTATTGACGGATTAAAATGAATTTAAGGTATTGGATGAGGGAGCTATCCTTGCTAAAACGAATAAACATTTGGTTTTCGATACAAGAAATTGCGCTAAGATTAGTAGTGAAGAGATTGAGCATGTGTATTTCGGGAATTTGAGTATGCCGAAAGAGCGAGTTAACGAATCAATTTAATGTCCAAACGGTTTTAAAACCCTTGGATTAACTTGATAATGGATTGATGTACTCATGACAAGGCACATTGTTTTAGAGTTTACAATCGGTACACTCGAGATAATCAAGAAACTTAAAGAGCGTGGAGTAACTAACATTTCCTTAATTGGCTATGATCATGAAGTTGACAAGGAATTAGTGGATGACGCTGCTTACTTGTCAATGATTTAGGCGAAGCCTTATGTAGTGCAAAGTGTAGATGTTTACTTTCATAAATGTATATACTGACTTCCCATTTAGGCATCTCGTGAGATAATAGGTATCATATGGTTTGCAATTGCTAATGAAAATGATGTCCCTCACTTATATTTTACAAAATAACGTTTAGAAATGCGGGCTTTATAATGAAAAGAATATTTGATTTTATCGTAAGTTTACTAGCACTTCTAATTTTATCACCTGTTATAGGTGTTACAGCACTACTCATTCTCACAAAAATCGGTTCTCCGGTTATATTCAAGCAGGAAAGACCAGGATTAAAAAATGAGCCATTCTATGTCATTAAGTTTCGTTCAATGACAGATGAGCGGGATGCACATGGTGAGTTGTTGCCTGATAATGTGCGGTTGACTTCATTTGGTGAGATGATTCGGAAATTTAGTTTGGACGAGTTACCACAACTTTTGAATGTACTGAAAGGTGAAATGAGTTTCGTTGGTCCTCGCCCCTTATTAATGGAGTACTTGCCCCTGTATAATCAGCGACAGTCTAGGCGACATAAAGTACGTCCAGGTATTACAGGTTGGGCACAGGTGAACGGACGAAATGCGATTTCGTGGGAAGAAAAGTTTGAGCTAGATGTGTGGTATGTTGAAAATTGGTCATTTTGGTTGGATATCAAGATTTTATTCATGACAGTACTGAAAGTGTTCAAGTCAGAGGGAATCAGTCAAGATGGACAGGCAACAATGACGAAGTTTTCAGGTGAACTGGCTTCGACGAGTGAGGATGATAAACAATGAAGAAAGTTGTGATCATCGGCGACGGAGGCCATGGAAAAGTTGTTGCAGATATTGTGAATTCGAATAGCGACATGATTGTGTATGCTATCCTTGACGATAAACATGTTGAAGCGTTTATTGAAAATGGTATTTTGAATGGCCCAATTAGTCACGTGACTAAGCTTATTGATAGTAATCAGGACATCCGAGTTGTGTTTGGGATTGGTTCAAATGCTGCGAGGAAAAAGATTTTTGCAGAGTTGGAGATATCTCCAGACAAATATATTCGTGCCATTCATAGTTCAGCCATTGTAAGTCCGAGTGCGAAAATTGGCAATGGGGCTGTTGTAATGCCTGGCGTTATTATAAATGTCGATGCGATTATTGAAGAACACGTTATCGTGAATAGTGGTTGTGTTGTCGAACACGATTGTGTTGTCTCTAAGTTTTCGCATATTTCTCCACTTGCAGTGTTGACTGGTGGCGTTCGAATTGGTGAGGGTACCCATATTGGAGCAGGTGCTTCGGTAATTCCCTTAAAGACGATTGGTGCATGGACAGTCGTTGGTGCAGGTGCTGTCGTTGTATCGGATATAGAGGATCGAGTGACTGTAGTTGGATCACCAGCAAGAGTGATAAAGAGAGAAGGCTAATAAATGACGAAACGAATCCTACTATCTTCCCCTCACATGAGTGGGAACGAACAGAAATACATAAATGAAGCATTCGAAACCAACTGGATTGCGCCACTTGGGCCGAATGTGAATGCGTTTGAAAAAGAATTAGCTGAATATGCGGGAACAGCAGGAGCAGCGGCAACATCGTCTGGTACAGCGGCCATTCATTTGGCGCTAGATCTTGTCGGAGTAAAGCGTGGAGATCGAGTTTTTTGCGCGAGTTTGACGTTTGTTGCAAGTGCAAATCCGATTCTTTACCTTGGTGCGGAACCGGTATTTATTGATTCGGAAGAAGAGACTTGGAATATGTCTCCTGTTGCGCTCAAGCGTGCATTGGAAGAACTAAATTCAGTTGAAAAGCTACCTAAAGCCGTTATCGTCGTGAATCTGTATGGTCATAGTGCCAAGATGGATGAATTAATGGCGATATGTGATGAATATGGTGTTCCAGTTATTGAAGATGCAGCAGAATCGCTTGGTTCTTTATACAAAGGGAAGAAAAGTGGTTCGTTTGGTCAATTTGGCGTTTATTCATTTAACGGTAATAAGATTATTACAACTTCCGGCGGAGGAATGCTAGTTTCGAATGATGTAGATGCATTGGCACAGTCGCGTTTCCTGGCAACGCAAGCACGGGATACAGCACCGCATTACCAGCATAGTGTTGTCGGCTATAACTACCGGATGAGCAACATACTAGCAGGTGTAGGCCGTGGACAGCTTGAAGTATTGGACGACCGTGTTAAGGCTAAACGCGATGTGTTTGACCGCTATGTGGAAGCGTTAGGTGACATAGAAGGTGTTCATTTCATGCCGGAGTTAGAAGATACGTTTTCAAACCGCTGGCTGACAACGTTGACGTTGGATCCAGACAAGGTAAGTATCACGCCATACGCGTTAATAGATGTCCTGGAAGCGGAGAACATCGAAGCACGTCCAGTGTGGAAGCCGTTGCATATGCAGCCGTTGTTTGAGGATTGTAAGTTCTATGCGCATGCGCAAGAGACAATTGTGAGTGAGCGGTTGTTTGCGGAAGGGCTTTGTCTGCCGTCGGGGTCGAATATGACGGTGGAGGAGCAGGAGAGGGTTATAATTCTTCTTAAGAAGCACTTGTCGAACTAAAATGTTAATGTGACCTCAGCTATATGATTGAAAGCGGCTGACAAAATTTAAGATGCTTTAATTTAAAAAAGTAATCACCTAAAATTCTGAAAGGAAATGGTGGTTATTTTTTTTGTTAACTCAGTGTCAGGTACCTGTGCAAGGGACTATTCTGTCAATTCACTTCAATTCAATTACATATTTATGAACAGGAGATTAGATAGGTACCTGATTATCTAATCTCTATTGTTTTTTTATACAATTGGTTGAATTGTTCATTGTTTATTTTAAATTAGAAGATATCAAACCTGTCATTGTTTACTTCACTTTAGATGTCAACAAAGTCTCCACTTAAGACGGTTTGACCCCACTTTAAGCAGGAAATGGTGGTCAAATTTTCATTACGGGTCGAAAATAGGGTGTAAATAAATATTTTGAGGCTTTATCAGTTACTGCCGGAATAGTGCACTAATTTTTTAATCTGTTCATGACACGGCATCCGTTACGCCTCCCCTTCGCTAAAGTCTAATTCGAGTGGCTTTGGTGGACTGCTTTCTGGCAAGTCACTGGCCCCCGATTCTTCCAAATAGTTCCCATGGAAGGGCGTAAATACTTCTGCCAATGTGTACCCTTCACTGAAACGCCCTTTCACCAATCGTGCAGTATCCTTCGAAGACGCTTTAAATTGCTTGCCAGCTTTGTCATTCAAATAATCAATGACAGACACAACGTCGTCCTCGACAAGTTCTTCTTTAATACTCTTATTTTCTTTGGTTATTGCTAGGGGTGTTTTGCCCTCTGTAGAGGGGGCAATTCGCACTTCCTCGTGGGTTGATTTTGCCGTCGTCGATGGCGCATGTTGCACCGCCTGACTTTGCAACTTTGTATAATTAATGCGGTTCCATTTCGTCTTGTCCATTTTCATCCGATAATACGAAGAGGTCGAAATGATATAGCCGCTATCTTCCAGTCTACGAATCGCTCTTTTAATCGTATCGACAGACCAAAATGGGAACTCTTCGTTTTTCCGCTCTTCATACGTTTTGTAAACCGACTTATACCCATTCCGCACATTCGTCGAGATGAGCGATTTAAAATGCAGTTGCTGAAGTAAAATGGCCGCGTTTAATCCTACTAGCATCGCAAGCGACGAAATCACTTGAAGCGGCGACTCTTTTATAAAAAAATTCATTACAAATCCATCACGAATCCTCCTTTGGTGAATGATGTCCAAATGCGCAAGCGCCTAGACGGGAACAAAAGCGTAGGGCGCCGTCTAGCCCCGACAAACACATTTCTGCCTACTAGCGAGAGTTTTTTGACGACAGCATGACGTCTTTTACCTAGACGAACGATGCTTTCGCCCTCTATATAGACTATCCATTTGAAAAAGGATACAACATGATGAATTGATTTTTTCTTCACAATAGTAATGATTACGACCATAAGAATGAACCACTTCTGCTATGTTTTTTACCAGCGGTTGAAAATGAGGTGATGTCAAGAAGTGAAAATTTACATCGTTAAGGATTTTAGTGTCAGCGTACCTGATTATCTAATCTATATTGTTTTTTTTATACAATTGGATGAATTGTTGGTTTTTCTCTTGTTGCACCCACACAATTAATCCCGCGGATTTCCGACGAATTTCAATTATGGAAAGACCGAAGGTATTTGAAGAGTCAAGGGATAAATAATTTTGACTCTTTGGGTGCAGTGTAACGGGGACGATCATTAGATTTTATAGTGGCATCAGAAAGCACCTCCTTCAATTAATAAGTTTATCGTACCAGGAGGTGCTACAGGTGAATGTGCGTTGTTTGATTGTGAGCTTCCGGTTTAACCTACATAACTTTACAAATCACTATTTTATTTTGCAAAGTTGAAAATAAATGAAGGTAATTACATTTATGTGTCGAATTAGGATGAATAGGAAAAGGTTGCGGTGTATTGTGACTAGATTCATAGCAATGTTTGAAATTGAATCCAAATAAACGAATGGTAATAGGTTACTAGTTGAAAGATAACAGTAGATAGAAACTGTGCGAAGATGTACCTCATTGTGAAAAACAATGGAAAAGGGGGAAACGGGTAATGGATAACAATAATGATCTTGATTTGTCGTTTATGCCAAAGGAATTAAAACTGTTACTTCAAATTATGCAGACAGAAAATCCCGGATATCAAGGATGCCTCAATAAAGAACTTTTCGCGGAAATTGATTGGGAGTTATTCCTAAAACTGGCTAGGCATCATCGGATCTATCCATTAATTTATTCGAATCTGAGTAAAATGGATGAGAAGTTAATTCCTTCACATGTACTTCATACCTTAAGCCAAGAGTACAAAGAAAATACGTTTCAAATGCTTAACTTAAGTGGAGAAATGGAACGGATAAGTCAATTATTTAATGAAAATGGTATTCGCTCCCTTTTTCTGAAAGGTCCAGTAATTGCAGACGCGATTTTCGGTGATATTTCACTCAGAACCTCCAAAGATTTAGATATTTTAGTACCCAAATTGGATGTTAACAAAACTGAAGCACTATTATTGAGTTGTGGATATGAAAGAGAGGAAACGCGTTCACCATTTAAAATGGACAAGTGGAGAAGTCACCATGTATGTTATTACCATTCACAAAAGAGAATTCAAATTGAAATCCATTGGAGACTCTATACTCCCCCGGCGAAGGAGCCTAGCTTTGATGAGTTGTGGGAGCGAAAAAGGCTTAGTACACTCACAAGCTACCCCGTCTATTTCTTCGGAGAAGAGGACTTGTTTTTATTTCTTGTTGGTCATGGTGCTAAGCATGGGTGGTTTCGTCTTCGGTGGTTGGCTGATATTGACCAAATCATAAGGAATGGAAAATTTCCATTATTAATAAAACATCAACGTCATTTAGTAGGACAAGCACTCCTATTAGCATCCCAGTTATTAAAAACCCAAATTCCTGAAGTGTTCGTACCATTTACAGTAGAAAAACGTTCAAGAAAACTAGCTGAATTGGCAACATATTATCTTGTAGAAATGGGTTATGTATCGATTAATCAATCGTCCAAAGAACCTTTAATTAATCACGATAAGCTTCATCCATTATTAAGTAAGCCAAAATTCAAAAGGTGGTTCACCCTATTTTATTATAATTACTCAGTAAAAACCAATATCCAGAAAGTTATTTATGTTTTGCTACACTTTTATCCGCAATCTGCGGATGTACAGACATTGCGTTTGCCTAAACCTCTTTACTTTTTGTATTTTCCGTTACGTCCTTTTTTTGTAGTCTGGAGAAAGTCTAGTAAACTTACACTAACAGTAAAGAGAATTCAAAAAGCAGAAAATAAATGATGCCTGAAAATAAAATAAGCAGTAATTCCTAAAAGGCATCCACCTATGCGTAATGGGGGGATGCTTTTAGTTGTGGATCTATCAGTAAGCGTAAAATTTGACGCTTCCGTGAAAGGCAAAACCAGCGTTTTTTGTAAGGGGGTCGTCCCATAAGTCAGGAAATTAGCGACCTATAGGACAACCGCTTTTCTTATTGTCTAACTCCAGGCGCTAACTTCTCGGGTCATAAGTCGTTTTACTGCGAGGGCTGAAGGACGCCCTCTTCATAAACCGTCTTATGCCTGTCGGAGCTAAGCAGCGCCTTCCGCTTTTCTAGGTTAATTCACTTCTCAATTTCACCAGCATCCGCTCCCTCCTCTTCTTTATTCCAGCAACCGTAATGCCGACTCTTTCAGCACATTCGGTAAGTGTGAACCCTTCGATGAACAGCCACTTGACGAGATCCCTCTCAAGCAGGGGACAATATATCCAGCGCTTCGGCAAGTCCATTTGACGCTCCATAATGGACATCGAATTCGGCTTCAATTGCATTCTCCAAGAACTAGTCTTCCATCTGCGTTACATGCTCCTCAAATCGGTTTTATTTTTTCAATTCATCCAACATGGCACCTCGAATGCTTCGATAGGCAAATGGCGTAAAATTCCCTTTGGCGTCGTCAAAACGGTTCCATGCTTGCCATAAAGCGACCCTGGCAGCCTGTCTGAAATTTTCATGGTCACGGTAAATATTCAATTTGCGGATAGATGCGGATATCATTGGTTCATACTGTTCCAAAACGTCTTCGAAATTCATCATTTGAGCGGCCTTCCAGACCGTGCACGATACGTTGTATTCCCGGGTGACTACATCGTAGTACATTCGAAAGAGGGAATCCAATGAGCGTTTGTGACGTTTGGCGTGCCATACGTGATGAATTGAAGGTTGAAACATGACTTTTGGTCTATGGATAGTTGTGTTATCCATTCTATTTAATTTAATACGGTTATGAACTTGTATAGGGGTCTAATTACAGCGATGGTGCGCACAATCTACCGCGATAATTTCAAGTACCTATAATGCTGTTCAGGAAACTATCGTGATGTTTTACTATTCATGAACTTATGGTTAGGTAGTGAAAAAACAAATAAATTTAGTTAAATATGACTATTCACATTAATGTGTTAGTGATAAAATAATTACATAAGAAAGGGAGGTTAGATAATGAAAATCTGTGATTCGTATTGGATAGACCATGCACTAGTAGTCGAACATTTCTATGACGGAATACATCAATCGAGAATATATACTACCGAGGGTATCAAACTATCAACACTGACCCCAATTGAATTACTTGATAAAGCCTGTATGCGATATGCTTCTACACTTGAGGGCCGTAGAGTATCCGCGAGTAAGACATTAAACTACTCCAATAAAACACCGATTGTTATTGCACCCTATAATCTAGGTGCTTTTCCAACATCCTCTTATAAAAAGGATGATTGCGTTTGGATTTTTAATCATCCTTTTCAAGTTGAACAATTATCGGGTGGTAGGTCATTAGTGAAATTCGATCAAGGGACGACAATCACTGTAAACGTTTCCAAACATACTTTATTGAAACAACAGCAAAGGCTTCACACATTGCTAGACATTTTTAGCAATGCGGAACGCCGAATGCTTCTCTATCTTTCAAAAGACACTCAAAAAAATGAATTCCAACGACCTATATAAGAACCTTAATATGGCTGCGAAATAAAGTGTTGACTTACATAGTAGAAGATATAGCTAGTAGATCATGGGATGCCACTGTTAGTACTGATATAATTTCCGGATATCTATGTTTGAAACCAACCCCTAAAATTGCAAAATCCTTTCGATTTCTATATTTTCCGTTACGCCCCTTTCTATTGGCGTTTAGAAAGACAAGGAAACTATCAAAGTTATACTAATGAGTGTGGAGGATTAACTACAAAAAGCCATTCCTCTTTTAAATGAATGTTGGTAAGCAGGTAGGAGAAAAGTGATGAATAGTGTCAAATTTGGGGGAAACTTAAGCGACCATTTTATTCCTAAAGAATAAAATAGTCGCTCATTTTGTTTTTATTGGGTTTCATGAGTTTGAATGTCTGTTGTATTAAAAGTCGGAGAATCTAAAAGGCTATACAAGTTGAAAGGAGAAGGTGAATTTTACCACTATATTCAAGCTGGGGTAGTTGAAGAAATTCGGCGCGACTTCGCTTCTATACTTCTGCCTATTTAATTCGCTAGCGCTATCTTGCGCACAACAAAGTGCCGGGCTAATGTTTGGAGCTTATTATGGTTTTGCAATTATCGTAGATGGTAAAAGGGGATATTTACGCTGCAGTCTATTATCGAGGTGGCAAACTAAACTATAAAGTGAATCAAAAAAAGCGGTGATAAGATTCGGGAATCATCTACCGCAAGTCGGATTTAGTTATAATTGGAATTGTGACTGTTAGACCAATTGTCGTAATGCTGAATAGTAAAGATCTTCATCATTCTCATAGGCTAAGGGTATAATTTCGCCATTATCGTTTACAAACACCATCTTATCTCGATGTATTTTACCAGTAATAATCGAGAAGGAACGACTATTATCTTGAAACTCTGGCATTGTAAAATGAACGACATCGTGAATATGGGAAGCTAACTCAATGTAATTAGTGAAAATATAATAGTTGTTCACCATATAAGCTTTGATTGTCATCACCTACTTTTATCGATTTAGCGGTCAGTGGGGCATACGATATCTATTCAGCTTAAACGAGTGAATGGCAATTGCAGCGCTATGGTTAAGGTAAACGCTATGTTCGATAAAGTTCCTTCCTCATATCCTAGGCTGGGAAGAACGTGTGAAACGTATATAGGTGAATGAGGATGTCTCCCTTCCAGGTTAAAGTTGTTAACAATTGAATAGTTATAATAGTCCGTTACTACAATTAAACTATAATTTGGTTTTTATTTCAACCGAACTTTATTCCTATTGTTACTAGATAGAGAGATAACTTTCCAAGGAGTATTCTAGCTTCTTTTGTTTGAACCTGTACGCATGTATAACCGTCAAATAGAAATGGCTCTTACACTTTTTTTGTGACCAATCATTGCATTCGCATAATCGAATCAATTCAGCTATCGCTAGTATGCGTAAAGGTAATCACTACGCTGACGTTCGTTTACTTTTTATGGTTTTGTAAGTTATGTAGGAAGGCGGTGAGGGATATGTGAATCGCCGACGATTGTCGAGGAGGCAAACTGAACTAAAAAGTGAATTGAAAAAAACGGTGATAGATTCGAGAATCATCAACCGCAAGTTTAATATAAAATAAGGACCGTTAGATCAATTGTCTTAATGCTGAATAGTAAAGATCGTCTTCTTGCTCAAACGCTAAGGGAATAATATCACCGTTATCGTTTACGAACACCATCTCGTCCTGGTGTATCTTTCCAGTAATAATTGAGAAGGAACGTCTATTATCTTGAAACGTTGGCCTTGTAAAATGAATAACATCGTGAATATGGGAAGATAACTCATTGTAATCAGTAAAAATATAATAGTCGTTCACCATATAAGCTTTGATTGTCATCACCTACTTTTATCGATTTTGCGGTCAGCGGTGCCTACTATTTATCTATAACGATTGAATGGGAACTCAAGGACTAAGGAAAACGCAATCCTCGATAAAGCTCTTTCTTCATCCTAGACTGGGAAGAACTTTCGAGGTTCGTAAAGATAACTCGATACTCGCTCTTTAGTAGTGAGCTTTTAAAATATTGGAATAGGTATAATAATCTATTATCATAATTAAACTACAATTTGGAATTTTTTTCAACTAACCTTAATGCCTATTGTTACTAGCCATTCAGGGTTTTTTATGTATAGACTTTATACCTATGAGTGAAAGGAGTAAAGTTTGGGTTGGTGGAATGTTCTGTTTTCTTGGTTAGATAAGTACGGTATGCTTTTTTCGTCTAATCGGTTTCATTGAATTGGCTTAATAACTAAGGTTGATAGCAATAGTGATTAAAATAGAGGATGTGTGAGGGCATTAGAATTCTACAGATAAAAGGGGTGTGAAGGACGTATTCTACTCAACAAAAAAACGCCTTTTCTAGTAATTGATGGATTACACATCATTTACAAAAAAGGTGTTCTTATATGAGCCATAAACTATAAAGCTTATTCGGATTCTTTTAATCCAGAAACAGTTACCAGAAAAGCGATGAGCGCTATTTTATCGGCTTTTTTTAGTTCAACACCTTGAAAGGTTACCGACATGTCCATAATGTTCTCCAGTACAAATTGTTCGTTGCATTTTAAATGGTTGCCAGAGTAATTCTCCACCTGCTGTTCAACCGTTTCGTGTTGCTTCGGGAGAAACCCAGCAAGCATTAGCAACTCATTCACATCCGCGTCCAATGGGTTTGCAAGAGAAAAAATGGATTCCCTTGAAGGATTATATCTCCCTTTTTCCAAAGAGGCAATAAAGGAATAGCTTAAGTTCGATTGCTCAGCTAAACTTCGCAATGTTAGTTTTTTTTCCTCACGTAATTTACGAATTCGAGTTCCGAATTTATTCACACAAACTCACATCCATTCTCGTCTTTAAATGATGATGCCCTACAACATACATAGACCCAAAATTAGCATGGTTATCAGTATCAACTGTGCCCTGGTAGTTGATGGTAAAAGATAGCTCCATTTTTGGGGAGGAGGCAGCAGTGAAGCATCGGAATTATTAACCAATCAGAAATACACCTACGTACATAATAACCCAAAAACATGAAAAGTAGTAGATTAAACTTACAGAAAACGATGAATTTTGTCAGATTAAGTCGTATGCACTAGTACAACCCTGTGAAAGTCGAACGTTTTCATAGTGAAAAAAATGAGTTATGTAAAGTTTCTAATTTTGTGTTGACGTAAAAAACAAAAAGGGGTATGATGTGTTGTATTACGAAACAAAGGGACTTTAGGTGGAGGGATACTCAAATTGTTGGCTAACAACATTAAAAAATATCGGCAAACTATAAATGCTACTCAAGAGGAAATGGCAACACAGATCGGTATTGGTCGAACAGCCCTATCAAGAATTGAGAATGGGGCGTACTCCCCGAGTGCTAAGACGATGAAAAAAATATCGGACTACTTTAACTTACCAATTGGCGATATTTTTTTTAATACTGATGTTTCGAAAAACAACACTAAAGGCGTGTTTGAGACTGATCAATATGTTTGTCCAACAAGGGGAAATGAATAAACGTGTTTTGTTTGTACGCTTATCTACACAATAAATACCCATAAATGCCTAAAAGAGAAAGGGGGGAGAGAAGTATGAGTGCTATAGCCGGTATTTATCATTTAAATGGCGAACCAATAAATATCCAACATGGCCGTGACTTGATGAAGGCTTTACAGAAGTACCCCGCCGATGCGGTTCAAACATGGCACTTAGATTCTATTTTCCTCGGATGTCATGCACAATGGATTACCCCTGAATCTGTGGGGGAACAGCTGCCGTTTTACGATTATGAAAGGCAGTGTGCCATTACTGCAGATGCGATTATAGATAATCGAAAAGATTTATTTGAGCGATTACAAATTGAATCGTCGCTCCAAAAGCACATTACGGACAGTGAACTCATTTTACGTGCTTACTATAAATGGAATGAAGAGGCACCGAAGTTTTTAGTGGGTGATTTCGCCTTTATGATTTGGGATCAGAAACAACAAAGGCTGTTCGGGGCTAGAGATTTCTCGGGGAGTCGAACACTGTATTATCAAAAAAGTCATGACAAGTTTGCTTTTTGTACGATAATAGAGCCGCTAATGACACTACCGTTTATAGAAAAAAAACTAAATGAACAGTGGCTGGCGGAATATTTAGCGATAACTGGACCGGGTGATGGGGTTGATTCCTCAATAACGCCCTATCTACATATTGGACAAGTACCCCCATCTCATAGCATTTTGGTAGAGAAAAATAAGGTTACACTCAATCGCCATTCGTATGTAACGAAAGGCAAGACACTCAAATTGAAGTCAAATGAGGAATATGTTGAAGCTTTTCAACATGTCTTTCAAGAGGCTGTGACCACTAGATTAAGGACACATAAAGAGGTTGGATCGCAGTTAAGTGGTGGTTTAGATTCAGGAGCCGTTGTCGGCTTTGCCGCAAAAGAGCTCCAAAAGGAAAACAAGCGGTTACATACATTTAGTTATATTCCACCTGGTGATTTTAAGGACTTTACACCCAACTATTTAATGGCAAATGAAAGTCCCCATATTAAATCCACAGTCGATTATGTTGGGGGAATTACCGATCATTACTGTGATTTTAAAGGGAAAGACCCATATTCCGAAATCGATCCATTTCTTGACATTCTAGAAAAGCCTTACAAGTTCTTCCCAAATTCATTCTGGTTGAAAGGGATGTTTGAAAAAGCACAGGAAGCAAATGTTGGTGTATTACTGAATGGTGATCGTGGGAATTTTACAGTTTCTTGGGGACCTGCTTTAGATTATTACTCGGTACTTTTAAAAAGGTTTAAATGGATTAAACTCCATCAGGAATTACTTGCCTTTCGTAATAATATGGGCGGCTCTAGATTACGTTACTTGAAGATTATTTCGAGAAAGGGATTCCCTCTTATTGATCGACTCTTCCCGGGGGACCCACCCGATGAAGTTCCAGCTCTCATTAATCCTATTTTCGCCAAAAAGACAGGTGTGTATTCTACCTTTGAAAAATATGGAATTGATCATACAGGTTGGTATGCTAAAGCGGATATTTTTACAGAGAGAAAAAAATACTTTGAAGATGTCTTTCAGTTGAATGGTAGTGGAATCCTTGCTTCAAAACTTTCTTTACAGTACGCCTTATGGAAACGAGACCCAACCAATGACCTACGTATCGTCAAATTCTGTTTAGCGCTACCCGAAAGTCAATACGTACAACATGGCGTAGATCGTTCACTAATTCGAAGAGCAACCAAAAATTATTTACCTGATCAGGTACGATTAAATCAGCGTATTCGAGGTGTCCAAGGAGCTGATTGGGTGCATAGAATGATTCCCCATTGGGATGCATTTAGGGAGGAAGTACAGCAGCTTCGTACCGATCAAAGAATCCTAGAATATATAGATGGTCAAGCCTTACAAGGAGCCTTAACCAAGCTTGAACAGCAACCAGTGGTGGAAGATTACACCAATCCTGACTATACATTTTTAATGCAGGCACTAATTGTTTATCGTTTCTTAAAAAGGTTTGATTGAAAGGAGGTGATATATATGAAAAAGGAATGGAAAACGCCAGAATTAGAAGTGCTTGATGTGCATGAAACAATGGCTGGGTTTACAGGCAATACCTGGGATACTGATATAAAAGCAGGGGAACAAGTCCGTGGGGATGTTTTTTCTTAATTAAGCGAAAAAGAATGTTTGTTTCATGGTCACCTTCAATCCATATTTGTTTGGATTTCATACATATGGAATCCTGTGGGTAGTTAGGTCTGTGCCCCTAATTATCCTATAGATAATAGGGGCTTTACCTAATTTAGTGAATGATATTTTTTATTTTACCTTCATTCGTAAAAAGTACTTGTCTTCGTTTTTGATTCTACAAAGGGGTACTTTGTAGAAATAGCGGGGAAAGGAAGGGATAATATATGCTCAGTAAAAAAAAAACGGTTTATAAAGCGTTTGGCTTAACGATTTCAAGTGAAGTTCCTCTACCGGAATTACCCCAACTTAGTGAAGTGGGGAATGGAACTGATGTGGTGATTGAACATGCTGATCTCTCCCTAGAATGGGCCCAACATTCGGGTTCTGAAAAATACTTTGTCATTAAAAAAGACTGGATTTTGTTTCATTTTCCTGAAAAAGTGATCTTTTTGATTCAACACGGGCGTAAAATCGTCGTCTCCCCAATGAACGGGGCCGATGAAGATGAAATTCGTCTATTTATCCTTGGGACCTGTATGGGAGCAATATTATTGCAACGAAAAATCCTTCCTTTACATGGAAGTGCAATCGCTATAGATGGAAAGGCTTACGCCATCGTAGGTGATTCGGGTGCAGGGAAATCTACCCTTGCTTCTGCATTTTTAAAAAAAGGCTATCAACTGTTAAGTGATGATGTGATATCGGTAACCTTGAATCATGCAAATGTGCCAATTGTAACACCGGCATATCCCCAACAAAAATTATGGTTGGAAAGCTTACATCATTTCGGTATGGAATCGACTGATTATCAACCGCTCTTTGTTAGGGATACAAAATTCGCCATTCCTGTTGAATCACAGTTTGCTACGGAATCACTACCGCTTGCAGGGATATTCGAATTAGTCAAAGGGGATCATCAGGAGATTGCCATTCAACCTATTGAAAAGATGGAGCGTTTTTACAAATTATATACCCATACCTATCGCAATTTCTTTATGCAAGGTTCTGGTTTAATGGAGTGGCATTTTGAGACCTCTTCTAAGATGATGAATCAAATCCAATTCCATCAAATTCGTCGACCGAATTCACGTTTTACGGCTAATGAATTGGCCGAACTTATATTAACTAAACTAGAGGTGGAGGAGAAGGTATATGGTTACTAATCAAAAAGGTTTAGAGAATTCTCTATTTAGTCAACAACCTGGAAACATTGTCAGTGATATGGACGGAGAAAAAGTAATGTTAAGCGTTCAAAGTGGAAAATATTATAATCTAGGGCAATTAGGAGGGGAGATTTGGGAACTTATGAAAGAACCTATTTCCATTGAAACGGTGGTTGTAACCTTACAGGCGAGCTATGAAGTTGAGCAAAATGAGTGCGAAGAACAAGTTGCTGAATTTTTGACTCAATTGCTCGATGAAGGATTGATAATACAAGACTAGTAGATTCATGACTTTCTTTAGGGAGGAAACAATGAATATGGTAAAGAAAGTTCGTGCGTTTTTACGATTAAATATGAAAACTAAATGGCTCCTTATTGAGGTTTACTTCCATTTAGGTAGAGGACGTTATCTGAAGAGCATTCCGTTTTCTAAAGTGGCTCCTTCCCTCGGAGAACAAATGAAAGAGACATCTTTTTCTTCTGTACCATCGAACAAAGGGGAGATTGCGCAGATATCGAAAGCGATTCATCTGATGAGTCGCTATACGTTTTGGGAAAGCCAATGTCTTGTAAAGGCATTCGCTGGCATGAAAATGCTAGAGAAGCGAAATATTGAAAGCACCCTTTACCTAGGTACTGCTAAAGATGAAAAAGGTGGACTTATTGCACACGCATGGTTACGTAGTGGGCCTTATTATGTATCGGGTGCTGAAGTGATGGACAGGTTTACGGTTGTTGCGAAATTTGCTAAAGAAGTCAGCGGAAACAGGCTGGTCCACTAACAGGGATTCTGTTTTTAGTGTTGCTAAGAACATTAAGCTTTTTTTGTTACTTGTGTTTTCAGTTCATGGTGATTCGATCATTTTTAAAAAGACAGCGATACATAATGGGGTTTAGGAGCTGTAAACCATTCCTCATCCTCTTATTTTCTTGCCTCGAAGAAACAGGTTTTGTTGTCCGTACAACATGTAGGTAAAACATGGGGGCAAGGCATACGATTGGAGGATCCGATTTTGAAGTATCTCTTGCATTTCACAAAAAAAATACATGATTACTCAGGAAAAATTCTTTATATCAATCTTATTTGCATGATGTTAATTGGCTTATTAGAAAGTGTAGGGATTTTTTTATTAATCCCACTGATTGGTTTAACAGGTATTTTGGATGTCAGTACAGAAGGAATTTCTTTTTTTAGTTGGATGACTGACTTATTTTTAGGTATTCCAGAAACAATTAGTCTCGTAATCATTTTGGGTGTTTACGTCCTATTAATGGTGGGGCAAAGTATCTTTAAACGGAACCAAACCATCTTGGGGGCGAAAATCCAACAAGGTTTCATTCGACAATTAAAGGAAGAAACGTATAGAAGTTTGCTTCAAGCTAATTGGGGATTTTTTCTCAAAAAAAGGAAATCCGATATTATTAACATCATGACAAATGAAATGTCTAATGTGAGTGCAGGTATTTATTTGTTTTTACAGTTTATATCTTCTCTTATTATTACAATCATACAAATCGCGATAGCGTTTTATTTATCCGTTAAATTGACGAGCTTTATTTTACTTTGCGGGTTACTCCTTATTCTTTTTTCAAAAAAATTCATTAGAAGGTCTCGATCTTTTGGGAAGGAAACAGTTCAGTTAACAGAAACATACTTGGCGGGTATCACGGATCACTTTAATGGCATCAAGGATATTAAAAGTAATTCATTAGAGGAATCTCATTTGAATTGGTTTTTCTCCCTAACTAAAAGGATAGAGCAAAATAGGATTAACTTAACGACTTTAAGTGCAACCTCACAAATGATTTATAAAATGGTTTCGACTATTCTACTTGCAACATTTGTGTTTATTGCCATAAAAATGCTGACAGCTCAGCCAGCACAACTTATGTTGATAATGGTGATTTTTGCAAGGTTGTGGCCAAGGATAGCAGGCATTCAATCAAATTTAGAGCAACTAGGTGCCACGATTCCATCTCTTAAAATCCTATTGAATTTACAAAAAGAAAGTTTGGAAGCAAGAGAGTTACATAATCAAGACTATATAAATGATAAGCCAATGGAGATTTATCACGGATTGGATTGTCTGAATGTTCATTTTAAGTATGGTCAAAATGAGGATACGTATGCGCTGAAAAAAATAGACGTGCACATACCAGCTAATCGCATGACAGCGATAGTAGGACCATCAGGGGCTGGGAAAAGTACGTTAATCGACCTATTGATGGGGTTAAATCAAGCGGATCAGGGATTGGTTACCATTGACCATGAACCTCTTACCACTGATAACTTAGTGTCATTGCGAAAATCGATTAGTTATATTCCACAGGATCCATTTCTGTTTAACGCAACCATTCGAGAAAATTTACTAATCATTGATCCTACTGCAAGTCATGAAACCATTTGGGAAGCGTTAGAGTTTGCGGCAGCTGCTGAATTTGTAAGAAAGCTTCCACAAGGTCTGGATACACGCATAGGTGATAGGGGAATTCGACTATCAGGTGGAGAGAGGCAGCGTCTTGTATTGGCCCGAGCCATTTTACGGAAACCATCCATCCTAGTTTTAGACGAAGCAACAAGTGCATTAGACGTAGAGAACGAAGTGAAGATTCAAGGCGCCATTGAGCGTTTAAAAGGAACGATGACCATCATCGTCATTGCGCACCGCTTATCTACCATTCGTAACGCGGATCAGGTATTAGTAATGGACGCGGGAGAAATCATTCAGGCGGGTGAGTATAACCAGCTAGCGCAAGAAAAGGAAGGGATGTTTGGCAACCTACTAGCTGTCCAAATGCAAACTACCATATGATTTTAACAACTTTGAAGTGCCGAACCGATTTGCAGGATAAATGAGTAGCCTATTGTTTACCTAGTTTAGTGATTCGTGTGTCCTTAATGAATTTTCTAATAAGGATTTTTAAAACCTAAAAGTCGAAGTGGTAACCAAGAAAAATACTAAGGGGTGGGTAGGTGAATTTATTTATGAAAAGTGGCAGAAGAAAAAAGCTAGGCATCTTATTCTTAGTCATGGCATGTATTATCGGAGCGGGGACTCTGTATTGGCAGCTTCAATACAAGAGCGGGTTATCTCTCGCGAGTGAAAGTTTGGATCTAATTGTCGATCCTCCAACTTTTGAGAAGTTCGAGAAGTTTGAAGCTGCGAAGCCGCAAGCTGGTGTGATGAATGTACTGTTAATGGGAAGTGATGCCCGCAAGGATGAAAGTGGAAGATCGGATACGTTAATGATTGCGCATTACAACCAAACGACCAATGATATAAAATTAGTTTCCATCATGAGAGATACGTACGTGGATATTCCGGAACATGGAAAACAAAAAATAAATGCTGCATTCGCTTTTGGTGGTCCAGAACTTGTGAGGAAGACGATTAAGCAAAACTTTGATATCGACGTGCAATACTACGCAACAGTCAACTTTACTGGTTTTTCAAAAATTATGGATGTGATTGCCCCTGACGGGATAGAGGTCGAGGTACCCTTTCCAATCCCTTATGGATCCGGAAAAATTGAGCCAGGCAAACAAGTTTTAAATGGGGACCAGTTATTAGGCTATGTTCGTTTTCGGAACGATGATAAAAATGATTTTGGACGTGTGGAAAGGCAGCAAGAAGTGCTATCAAAAGTGAAGGACCAAGCTATCAGTATTCATACACTACTAAATGTGCCGAAGTTACTTGGACTTACGGAGCCGTATATTGATACTAATATTAACAAGCAGACCCTACTTAAAGTTGGAAAAGGTTTACTCCCTGGAAAATCGGACATGCAGACGTTAAGGATCCCTATTGCGGATTCCTATAAAGATGAACGTGTGGCGGTAGGGGCCGTTCTTAGTATTGATCTTGAGAAAAATAAACAGGCGCTACAGCAGTTCTTATCATCTGAGGATGAAACCGGAAGTGTAAAGGTAGTTGGAAATGGAAATTGAAGATGAAATGTGGGTTGCATTAGAGCAATTGGTTGGGGAACCAGATTCTGGGTGCATGTTTCGAGCTGTGAAGGCAGAAGTAGCAGTTAGCTTAACGTGAGGGGCTCCTTGGTGACATGGAATCTGGAGGAAACGAGCGTCAAACCTCTAGTCTAAGGAACACGAACGTCATTTAAGGCTATGTCCGATTGGGTGAGACTGCCCTCACAACAATGGTTGTTTTTATATCGATATAGGTTGATAGATATACGTAACTAGTTAATTATATCTGAAATATTTGCAGGTGAACTATCAAATTTATTGTTTAGAAATTGGATATAACTAACATACAGGTTAATTATATAAGGGGGGATTCAAGTGAAAAAGTGGTTTGGAAAATTGAAGTGTAAGCTGTCAGGGTACCATCGGATGAGTTACTACTCTGATCGTTGCAGTCGTTGTGGATATGTTCGGACAAATCATACGACAATGTAGTGGGTTTTAAACTCATTGTTAGGCAGATGGTGTATGGAAAATCCAAATTTCTATGAGTAAATTTTAGGTACCTATTCTGGAAATACACTACAATTATATTCTTATAAGCCGTGGATTAGGTATTTACTGCGATATCTAATCTTTTTTGCATGCTTATACAATCGAGTGAGTTGTTCGTTTTTGTTTCTTACAGAGGTACCGATTTTTCGTGGGCTGTTTATTTTGTGCATTACTTCCAGTGGCCCTCTTTCCCGCACTTACTGGCTCATTTCTTCCGCAAGACTCAGTAAAATATATGATATAATGGTTTAATAAGTATGGAATTAATGACCCTTTGCGTTATTTAATGGGAATTTGAGTATAAGGAGCAAGTAATGGAATATCATAATGTGAAACTCATTCATATTGATTGGACAGGCCCCTATTTATTAACAAATATCACTGATCTGATGGATGAGGAAATAGATTATGGAATATATCAGATTTACGGAAAGCATCCTGTGTATGGAAGTAATGTGTTGCTATATATCGGTAAAGCTGATTTTCAAACGCTAGGTAAAAGAATCTCACAAGAGAATTGGTGGGATACGAACGACTCAAGTACTATTATGATTTATGCAGGACGATTAGCTGGCGAATGTACACCCGAAGAAAGTAACTGGTCGAAGGAAATTGATATGGCAGAAAAGTTGTTGATTTACGTTCATAAGCCGGCCTATAATTCCAAAAACCTATCGAATATTCCTGAAATGGATTTGAAAGATGTACATATTTTGAACTGGGGTTCTTATCGTGCACTATTGCCCGAAGTGTCTGGATTAAGGTGGACAAGTAAGTTGGATAGTATTGAACACGGAATATATAGGGTGGATTGACATAAGAGATTACCTTGCAGGGGCCTTCGAAAACGATGCCTGTGCACCGCTTAATTCGGACACTATTCAGACAGTATTAAAAGCAAATGAGAGAAGTCCTAAAAACTTGGCTCATTCTACTCTAGCGAACGACATATTTATTTTCAAAATCAATGTTATGATAGACCTATAGACCCGTAGACTTTTGGGGAAAATGACATTAGTAGGGAAGTGTTTATTTGTTTTGTTTTAACTGCGGTGAAAAAGCCCGAATAGAAGGAATGTTTTGCTCCTCTTGTGGCACAAGACTTGATAGACAATCAGAAAAAAATGATCTTATTGAAAATAAGAGCGGCGAGTATTCAGCCAAGGTGGAGCATGCTACTAAAAGCGTCCCGATTCAAGTAAAAGAAACATTTTTACAAGCGACTGAAAAAATAAACGCGATGGTTGGAGAACAAGGGACTATTGATGTGAATTTGCGAGCTGTTTTTTCAGCTGTATTAAAAAAACATGCGAAGGAAGAAGGAGAAAACCTCTTTATATCTGGTACGAAGATAACAACGCCTTCAGAAAATGAAATCTCTACGACTTGGCCTATGCCTTGGCTGTTTTCAAGGGTATTTATCGTTTTGGCTTTTTCGTATAGTTTACTGTACATATGCACGTATCTATTTGAAAACATGAATGCACTTCCGGGGCTAATTATGGTAGGCTCTTTTGTTGCTCCTTTTTCACTGCTAATTTTCTTTTGGGAAATGAATGCCCCGAGAAATATTAGCATTTACGAAACCGCACAGATGTTCTTTGTGGGAGGTACTGCCTCTTTAGTTTTAACGCTATTTTTATACTCGATATTCCCGGTCTACGACTTAAATTATTCTGGGGCAATTGCTGTAGGTGTAGTAGAGGAAATTGGAAAGTTAGCGGTTGTTATTTATTTTATTCGAAAGTTGAATCCCAAATTTATTTTAAACGGTTTGTTAATAGGAGCAACAATCGGTGCAGGATTCGCTGCTTTTGAATCGGCAGGTTATGCTTTCAATTTAGGCTTGATTTATGGAGACCAAGCTATGATTTCAACTATTTTTAAACGTGCATGGATGTCTGTTGGAACGCATGTTGTTTGGACTGCCATAGCAGGAGCCGCGCTCGTGTACGTATTAGACGGAAACCGATTTAACCAAAGCCATCTTTTAAATTCAAAATTCATTAAATTATTTTCAGTGCCTGTTATTTTGCATTCAATTTGGGATATGCCGCTCTATTTTTTACACCATTTTAATTTTTTATATCTACTGCTAATAATCATTGCGTGGATTTTTATATTTACGTTGATAAATGCAGGACTTCAACAGATTGTAAGATTAAATACCAAGCAAGTTGAAGAAAGTGATTTACAGGTAGGGGAGGATTGTGCATGAATTGCACTCAGTGTGGGGGTACCATTTTCGAAAAAGATCGATTTTGTGGAGCTTGTGGAACTAGCCTTTTGGATGGAAATGTGGAAGCATCCAGTGAGACAGAAAAGACGAATTTGTTAAAAGTTTTTGTGGGAGATAAAAAACAGTCCTATTACTTTGGGAAATGGGAAAAAAGTGAACAAAGATCATGGAACTGGGCTGCTTTCTTTGCTACTTTTTTTTGGCTCGGGTACCGGAAAATGTACAAGTTCGTATTATCAATTTTACTATTTTTTATTGTAGTTGATGGTGTAATCGCCATACTTGGAATTGATGGTACACGAATAAACTATTATATAGGTATCGGCATAGCAGCTGCACTAGGAATAGGCGGGAATTCCGAGTATAAAAAATTTGCACTAAGGGAAATTAATAAGTTAGAAAAGCAATATTCGGAAGGTCAACTTCTTGAAAAAGTACAAAAACGTGGTGGAGGTAGTTGGAAAGGATTTTGGTTAACAGTTGTATTTTTCATCGGTTATGCTCTACTATCTATGATTATAGAGACAGCTGTGCATTCTTTTACCAAAGGAGATAGCACTTCAATAATTCCAGAAGTGACTTTTTATGATTCTAATGATAAGCGAAAAACTGAAGATGTTAAAGAGTTAGATGTATCGCTTTATTTTCCACCGGTTGGATTGCAAAGGTCGTATCTTCATTATGGGACTACTGGGGAAAACCTCATTTCAAATGATGAGGTGATGTCGGAGTTTGATTCGGAAAGAAATGAAATGTTCTATATCCACTCGACAGGTGGTATAGCGAATGAGAAAGTTAATCAATATCAAATTAGTGAAAAAGAGATAAGGCTTGTTTATGTAATAAATGCATTTAAGAATCAAGAGGTAAATGAGGTGGTGATAGCGAATAAAGATGAATGGAAGACGGGAGATGGAGATGATTCAACTAGTTATTTGACGAAAACAGGCTTAACGGTTAAAGTCCCAGCGTCTGTTTTTGAGAATTGTATAGAAGTAGTAAACATAGTTAAAGTAGGTAATGGTGTTTCTAAAATTGTGAAATACTATGCCCCCCAAGTAGGGCTAATTAAAACGGTGTTTATTATAGAAGATGAAGAACATATCTCTCAAGAATTAATTTCAAGTCACTTTTTATCTCAAAATGGTATGCAAAGTGACGATAAGGAAGATATACCGAATATCGTAAATTTCGAGAAGGCTACATATGTAAACGAAGAGTATGGATTTTCATTGGATTATCCAAGCAGTTGGACTAATTGGTTAGAGATCAGTTATGGAAGATGGGCTCTTGATGCTGAAGCGACAATCGATTTTGTTTATGTAAACCCATCTAAAAAAATTGAACAATACGTATTTAGTATACTAATTCACGATGAAATATTTGATGATAGTTATTGGGAAAACAGCAATGGAAGATATATTACCAATGACGGAAATAAAACCTACTCCTTGGCAATTGCCAGTGAACCGAATGCAGAATTACTTAATTCAGAAAACCAAGCGGATTTGGAATTTGTGCGAGGTATGATAGAGGAATTAGATATAATTGAGGATACATTTAAATTTGACTAAAGCCAGAGAATTAAACTTTTAAAAACGATGCCTGTGTACCGCACAATTCAGACGCTAATCAGATAACATAAATAACGAATGAAGGAGTCCTCTGGCCAAACTTGGCTGGAGTTTTTTTACTTCCAAACTAATTTACTACGTAAGCGCCAAATACTCCCCACCCTCTAAATTTTAGGTACCTATTATGTTAAATAGATAGTTGGAAAATGAAAAAACCATTGTTTTCAGGGTATAGGAAAAGTACCAATCACAGAACTTCCTATATACCACCCCATCAAAGAGGAGGAGCTGAAAACAATGGTTACACCATCATTTAATCATATTCAGGGGAAGAACGGAAGTCATTGGAACCGCTTAATGCGCGAAGAGAAGGCAAAGGAATATTGTATTGTAGCGATTGATGCAGCGATGGTATGCACTATCTACGGCGATATTTTACAGGAGCCATTTGAGTTTGACGGATCAATGACAGACTATCAACTGATGAAGAAACACATTGATGCGACGTGTGAGGCTTACTCACTTTCGCAAGTGATTGTCGGAATTGAAACGACGGCGCACTATTATGAAGACATAGTGAGATTTTGTATGGATGAGGGATATATCGTCCGGATATTGAATGCGGCGACGACTGCTAGGGAAAGAGAAACCGTGTTAAATTACACGAAAACGGACCGAGTGGATTTGATGGCGATTGTCCAGTCGTTACTTCATGGGCGTGGTGGGACGAGCGTTGAAAAAGCGATGCCTGTGCACCGCACAATTCAGACACTAATCAGGCAATTTGAATAGCGAATGAAAGGAGTCCTCTGGCCGAACTTGGCTGAAGGTTTTCTTCGCTTCCAAACCAGAAAAGCAATGCCTGTCTTGAATGACGTTCTTTTTTTATTTAAAGGTAAGTATTATTTTTGATTTTTTTGCATATAATGAAACAAAAGTGCTTTTTTGTTTCAACTTTGGTATTCTAGAGGAAAGGAGGGATAATCAATGGTTGTTCTAGAAGCCAATGGTACAAAGCATTCAGTTGGAGTGATGATTGCGGATATGTTAAAAAATTATGAAGACCTCGATAATGTAGGGAAGTTTTCTGTTTATGCTTATACGATTCAGATGAAGTTCACACGCTTTGTAATTGGTATTTCTCCAAGTGAAGATACAGTTTTTGTTGAAGAAAATGTTGAAGGAAAAGAGATTATTGAACAAATAAATTTAGCTATTTCAGGCGATGAAACAGTTAAGGATTTTGCAATTGCAAAATATTATCTGGAGAAGTTATTTTTTGAGATTACTGAGAAAGGTCGACTCATATTTCATTATCGTAGCAATTACCTAGTTTCAAGCAGTGCTATACGCAGTGAATTGAAAGTATCCCGCGCTACAATTATGAGATATGTTGAGAATGGTATGGAAAAGGTGAAAGAGTTAGGCCATAAGTGCTATCCAAAGCATAATGCACTTTATTGGAAAGATGGCGTTTGGGTGTTACGTATTCAAGCCTTACAAGAAAAATTCAAATTACGAAATCAATGTGAAGTAGACCTTATTACAGAAATTGAAGAACAAATAAAAGAATACGAAAAGCAGTATGGCGGATTGTTCAAAAAGGTATTTGCGGATATCGTTAGTGGAGAAGTGAATATTTACGACTTAGAAGAACCGGATGATTATAAAGATTGGCGAGATTTATTAAAGGATCTTGAAAGGATTCGGGGGAAAGACCGGTAAGTGAGAGTTTATCAACAGCGTAGAATTGACGAGATTCAGCGTTTATTCGAAGAAAATCCGGATTTATTTGACACAGAAAATTCCGAAATGGTAAAAGTCAAAGCCAAAGGTATCAGTAAAGTCGTAGCTACACTTCCGTTAATAGACCATCCAGAATACAGAGAAACTATTTTAAATATTTCAGAGAAAGTAGATGAAGATGGAAACATCGAGTCATATCATTATGGTTGGGAACTCTCCCAAAGATTAAAGAAACGAAGTAAGCAAGATAGGCACTTAACTGGATTTGGAAATGAAGATCATTCAGGGCCACCAATGTATGAGCCAGATCCATACCACCATCATCATATTCCACAAATGCCTGCTAAACGTAAACATACCAATGTTAAAGATTTAGAAAAGGTAGTTGAGATTATAAAAAATTACATTGTTGGTGGCTTAATTTACGACAAATCACATACGTTTTAATGTGAAAATCAGTATCGATCATTTGGTTACTGATCTTTTATTTATGTAGATTTAAAGATTAAAAAGCTTATTAGACAAAAAGAAAAACGATGCCTGTGCACTGCACAATTCGAACACCAGTCAGACTATTTAAATAGCGACCACCTATTTTGCGCTTTTTGTATATGCGTAAGCGTCCAATAGTCAACACATTCTAATAGAAGGTTTTCCATGAGATACTCTTTCCAGATTTAAATATCTGGGAGGGGTTTTTTTGAAAAGAAAAGAGAAAGAATTGTATTGGATAGATCAAATAAGTGACTATCGACAAAGTGGAGAATCCCTGATTCAGTGGTGTGAGAAGTGAAAAAAGGGTGCCTGTGCACCGCACGATTCAGTCACTAATCAGACAATTTAGATGACGAATGAAAGTAAGCCCCCAATCAAATTAGTGGGAGCTGCCTGTACACGGTGCCATTCAAAAGCAATTCAGAGTTGTTTTTAAGATATGTGGTGCACAGGCAGGAATCACTATGGGGGTGGGTTTATTTAAGTTTCCTTAAGCCCTTCCCTTCATGAGTCTCTTGAATACCTTCCTCACAAACTCCATATGAACGCCAGGAACAAGTTTCACACACAATTTGAATATCGGAAGGGACGACAAACTTTCGGATACACAACTCAATGTCCTTCCAACTCAGAATTTGTCCGATTTTAATCCCCATTTTCTCTAAAATAAGGGCATCTCTTTTATAAATATTGTCGTCTTGACAGTGGTATTTACCTGAGTTGGGGTATTTTTCACACAATTGATCAGGTCCCTTTACAATCTGAATTAACGTCTTGGGGTAATCTCTCAATGTTTGATGCAAACGTGTCATATTTTCCACGTATTCTTTGGAATAGCCCATTCCCCGATAGCCCAGAAGGCAAAAAAGATGATGACCTCGCAGCTTATACATACTTCTCCCCCCAGTTTACAGATTCAATTAATTATAAGTGTTAACTAAAAAGTTTTATTAGTTAACATACATTATTCATCATAACATATCACACTTGTACAATTGGAACTGATAGACGATTGGTTTCGGGTTTTAATCGTGAGGATTGGATAAAAAAATAGGTCTAAAAATCCATGCCTGTGCACCGCACAATTCAGACACTAGTCAGACAATTTAAATGTAAGCGTTAATTTCAGGTGCCTGCGCAGGCGGTCATGATAGCCTTGGCGGGGCAAGCCAGCGCGTATTGCTGGTTATCCTAGCTTGGGACTCATGCCCATGGAGGCTCTGTGTCAAGTTGTTAACCAGCACATGCCCCTTTGTGGTCATGCTGTAAAAAAACGTTCTCTCCCCAGCTGGCATTGCGTGGTAAATCTCTTGGTGTTCAATGGTTAAAATGATGTCACAAATGGTGAAATCGCGTGGCCGTAATCAGAGATTAACTGATTCTACGCCAACATCGTTCCTAACACACTTTTTTCAATCTGCTCATGACGGTCCATCCTTCACGCCTCCCCTTTGCTAAAGTCTAATTCGAATGGCTTTGGCGGACTGCTCTCTGGCAAGTCACTGACCCTCGATTCTTCCAAATAGTTTTCAAAATTCGT
>NZ_JADPRX010000020.1:0-72621 GCF_017347125.1 Sporosarcina sp. E16_3 | reverse complement strand
TAGCTTACTATGATAGTTATCGTACTGAGACATTGCCAGCCAATCTGATCCAGGCACAGCGAGATTATTTTGGTGCGCATACCTATGAACGCCTTGATAAAGAAGGACATTTCCATACTGAATGGTCAGCGAAGTAACTATAAAAAAATACCAGGTACCGAAACGACTCAAAATCGTTTTGGACCCGGTATTTTTCACCATGTTTTCAAAAATTGAACCGTACTGATACGTCCTGCTTCCAAAAGCGACTCTTTTGTTTCTTGATCCATATCAAACTGAGTTGTGCTATAATCATCCACCGGTATGAATATGATGTTTTTTTCATGCTTTCGAGAAATATACCTTTCATCATGCGAATTCTTCATCGTTGAAAAAAGGGCTTCAAATAAATCTAAAGCATTGTCGATTTTATGTCCCGGCATGTCTTCTTGGCTACGACTTAGCTTCAAGCCAAGGACTGGACGTTCTGTTTTTCCACTTTCATCGCTAAATATCCACATAGGAAAATTGCTCAACACCCCCCCATCCACAACAATCGTCTCGCCTTTCCCTACTTTTAACCGCACCGGTTCAAAGAAAAATGGAATTCCGCAACTCATGCGTAAAGCACGAGCAATCGGAAATGTTTCTGCTGATAGTCCATAGCCCTCCAAATCGTCGGGAAGCACGATCATTTTTCCATTCGTTAAATCAGAAGCAACGAGCTTTAGTTTTCCGGGTGGTAAATCTGAAAATGTATAGACACCTTTCGCAGCCAATTTTTCTAAAAACCAATTCTCCAAAGCATTGCCCTGGTATAAACCAAGTCTCCAGTACAGTAGAAACCATTTCATTAACGGTAAAGGTATAATTGTTTTCCTTGGATCAAGAAGTACCTGAAAATCTTGTTCATCCAGCATCACTTCAATTTCCTTAGCCGAATAGCCAGCCGCTATGAAACAGGCAAGAATTGCGCCAGCACTCGTTCCAGCTATTCGGTGAAAACGATACCCCTTTTCTTCTAGCACTTGATAAGCACCAACTAACGCAAATCCCTTCAAACCCCCTCCTGAAAAAACCCCGTCTATTAACATAGCTAATCTCCCCCATTCTCATGCCTTGTTACACTGTAGGAGGAACGAGAGGAAATTAGAACGAACTTGTGGGTCCATGTGCGAGGTAAGGGGGGATTTTTTGGGATATGATTTGTGTAGATTGGCTTATGCTTGGTCAACACAGATATATGGTCGCTCCGAACACTTATATGATTGGTTCTCAAACCATGAAAAAAGAAGAGACAAATGTCTCTCCAGTTAATCAACTTTTTCAATACACTTATATTTTGACTGCGTTCTTGCTAACAACCTGTTGTATTTCTGTCCCATCCAGCGTTTCCTTTTGCATTAATAGATCCACTAACTCTTCAAATTCAGATGCGTGTCCTTGAATCAGGCTTTCTGTTTTGCGAAGCGCTTCATCAAAAAGAAGTTGCATCTTCGCTTCTTTCTCGCCTTTATTGAAAGTTAAGGTGAATCCATCTTGCAATAAACCCGTGTCAACCATGCGCTCGATGATTTCTTTCGCTTGCTGGACATCGCCACTGACGCCAATACTATGTTCGCCAAGATACATGCGTTCAGCAACGCCACCAGCAAGGATCATGCTGACTTGAGCCAATAATTCACTATACGTAGCCAAGTGAAGCTCTTTTTGAATCGGCGCTACATACCCTAGCGCTTGGCCGCGTGGAATGATTGTCGCTTTCCTTACTGAACCGGGTTTTGTTACTGCGGCGACTAGCGCATGCCCGGATTCATGAATGGCTACTCTTCTTTTTGTCTCTGGGTCGTTCATTGAACGGGAGGCACTTCCAAGAATGGTGCGGTCGATTGCAAAATCAAGATCACTCTTCGCAATTTGTTCACGTCCATCTCGGATTGCCCTTCTACTTGCTGTTTTAAAGAGAGAACTCAGTTCAGCTCCCGAAAACCCTGATGTACTTTCCGCAAGAGTATCTAACGAAGCAAAGACTTCATCAGCGAGTAGCCTGCCCCTCGTGTGAATATCAATGATTTCTCTTCTTCCAGTCGTATCAGGCAATGGTACTTGGAAAGAATAATCGATTCGGCCAGGGCGTAGAAAAGCTTCATCTAACATATCTTTTCGGTTCGTTGCTGCAATGAATAGCACACCATCGTTATTATTTCCGCCATCAAGTTGAACGAGAAGTTCCGTTAATGTTTTTTCTGCTTCTTCCCCACCATGTGCTTTCCGTTTAGCTGCCAGGGCGTCCACTTCGTCAATAAAAATGACTGCTGGTCGCTGTTTTCTTGCATTTTCAAAAAGAGAACGTACACGGGAAGCACCTACACCTACAAATAACTCTGTGAAAGCTGAACCGCTGGATGAATAGAAAGTTGCTCCTATTTCGCGCGCAATGGCTTGTGCTAGTAACGTTTTACCCGTACCAGGTGGCCCATATAAAAGAATCCCTTTTGGTGGCTGAATACCGACTTGGGCGGACCGTTTCGGATCTTTCACAATGGATAAGGTCTGTAGAATCTCTTCCTTCATTTCTTCAGGAAGCCCACCAATATCCTGTAATGTTATATCTGGTAAAGGTGTCGATTTGGATGCGCTATTTTTCATGGACGAGGCGCCGACGCCAATCTTCCCTTTTTTATGCAACACAATTAATGTAATGAGGAGCGTAATGAAAAATCCTCCAAACAATAAACTACCAAATTGGCTTTGATTGGAATAGTTATATGAAATATTATATTTTTCGACTAATTGTTCAACTAGTTGGCTTTCAGGACGAACTTGAGTTACGTATTTCCCATCTTTCGTCTGCAAGTACAAAGTTCCGCTAGACGTTTCTTTAAGGGATACAACTTGATCGTTTTGTGCTTGAATTGTTTTTTCCAATTCGGAAAACGAAACTGTGATTCCTTTATTTGCATCAAAGAAGTACCACCCTGCACTTGCCGCTATTCCAGTGACTAAGAGGACAAGAACGACAATCTTTGTAGCAAACTTCGAAATAAGCCTCAAGCTTTCGTCAACTCCTTTTAGAATATACTTCTATTATAAGCGCTAATGGTCTATTAAAACAGCTGAAATTACTGGATGTTTTGGTACATAGAATGAACGTTTGATTAATGGCATACAGTTTCAATAAAATGTTAACCACAGTGACTATGTCTGCTACACTATACTATATATGTTTAAATCGAGAATCTCATTTAATTCGCTATGGCGCTAGGGGATACCTCCCGCCCTAAGCCAATCAGCTCCGCCGCCAGTCTTAGGGCTTCGGCTATCACTTGTCAGGCGCCTTCGCTCAGTTAATAGAGGTATCATTTGTTCAATATATAGTAGAAAAATATTCGTATGATAGAGGAGAATAAATGATTAAAAATATGTTCACCAGTCTATATTTATTCGCGGGCCTACTTATTTTTGCAGGTTGCGGGCAAGGTGCTACACAGTCACCCTTACCTGACAATGTAAATGACTATTCCGAGGTAGTAGAAGAACAAGTAAAAGAAGAACAGAGCGAAGTTGTTGAAGCAGAAGTCACAGATCCTGTTAAACAGCAGAATCTTCCGCTCTCGAAGATGAAAGTTCATTACATAGATGTCGGACAGGCGGACGCCACATTGATTGAATACAGTCAGGGCGATGAAGCATTCGCAATACTCATTGATACCGGGGATTGGAACTCAGCGGAGGTTGTGGCTTATCTTCAAGCCCATAAAATAACAAACATCGATATTGTCGCGGTAACGCATCCCCATGCAGATCACATTGGGCAACTAGATAAAATCATCCAGACATTTGACGTATCAGAAGTATGGATGAATGGTGAAACTGTGAATTCCCAAGTTTTCACTAGTGCACTTGCTGCAATTGAAGATAATAATGTGGATTACTATGAGCCAGAGGTTGGCGATGTATTCGACATTGGACCTCTAGAGGTCGCGGTTGTTCATCCGAAATCACTGTCAGGCGATACAAATAACAACTCGATTGCAATTCGTTTGCAATACGGCGATGTTTCCTTCCTCTTTACTGGTGACGGTGAAGAGGAGGCTGAAAGGGAAATGCTTACTAGTGGTGAAAACTTAAAGGCAGATATTTTGCAAGTGGGTCACCATGGGTCGAAAACATCTACAACCGACAGATTTTTAAATGCGGTTAAACCAGATGTAGCGATTTATTCGGCAAGCGTTGGCAATCAATACGGACACCCGCATATCGAAACGATTAGTCGGCTTGAAAAAAGCGGTGCTCTCGTTTATGGAACTGATGTTCACGGAACAGTTATTGTAGAAACAGATGGCAAGACATTCAGTGTCCATACAAATAACCAAGGGACTATTAAACACACACCGCCTAAAGCAGAAACTGAAGTTGTCCCTGCACCTGAACCAAAAAAGGAAATACAGCCGGCTTCAAGTGGATCATGTGTTAATATCAACTCAGCAAGTGAAGTGGAGGTACAGCGAATTATTCACATCGGTCCCGCTCGTTCACAAGATTTAATCCAGCTCCGCCCTTACCAATCAGTTGACGATCTTAGTAAAATCAAAGGCATCGGACCCGCCCGTATTGCCGACATTCTCACGCAAGGCATTGCGTGCATAGGAGGTTAATTATGTATCCAGCATATCTAGATCGTTTCACAGACAACGAAAAAGCACTTCTTTTAGTTGAAGAGTTGCAGAAAGAATATCATGTCGACATATCCGCTCTCCCTACCGGCAGCACAGCTGGCACATGGCTTTTAGTCGAAATCCATGGGGATGAACTCACTTCCTTTCAAGTCGACGAAGGCAAAACTGCGGAAATGAAACAAGAAGTAGTTGACAGAATGCAACGATTAAAATCCAAGAAAACCAGCCGCTTCAAACGACCCTAATTAGATTAATAACTGTCATAAACTTAAGAGAAAAGCTGCCACGCCCATTGTGAAAAATGGATGTGACAGCTTTTATTTTTCACTATTTTTTAGTTATATCCAATCTTTCATTTCCCATGTAGAAAACAGCAATGACTGCAATTCCTACGGGAATAAGTGACCAGAGATAGGTGGCCGAGATGGATGTGGACATTGCATTTACAATTACGTCCAATATATCCGGCGGGATGTTTGCCCGTGTTTCAGGCTGGAATACAGTTTGGATATTCCCGAGTGATTCCGAACCGCCCTGCCCGCTTCCACCAAGTTTCGCAAATCCAGTGGCCATTTCGCTTGTTAGCAATTTTGTTTGAATAGCACCAAAAATTGTAATACCCAGCGCGAGCCCTAATGAACGGAAAAATGAGTTCGTTGAGTTAGCTGATCCCCTATAACGATAATCCATTTCATGCATAGAAGCAGCAGGCAGTAATGAAAATGAAAAACCTACGCCAAACCCGACAAGCACCATAAATAATGATAAAGCGATTCGTGACGTTTCAGGTGTGATCGTGCTCATTAATACCATACCGATTGAATAGGCGATAACCGAAATCACCATGATGTTGCGATATGATGTTTTCGTCTGCAATATTCCTCCAAGTGCACTCCCGGCGACCGAGCCAAGGAGCATCGGCATAAGAATGATTCCCGCATTTGTGGCTGATCCACCATAAACGGCCTGCACAAAAAGAGGAATGAAAATCGTCAATCCAATAAATGTCGCGCCATATAAGAAGGCCAGTGCCTGGGATGAAGCAAATAGTCTATTCTTGAACATCCAAAATGAAATAATAGGTTCTTTTGCTTTCGTTTCAGCCCATATGAAGACAATGAAAAAGACAACAAAGATACTAAAGAGGGAAATACTTTGCCATGATGACCACTCAAACTTTTTCCCGCCCAACTCAAGCCCAAACATTAGGCTGACGACAGCCGTAACAAGTGTAATTGCCCCAAGCCAGTCTATCGTCTGCTTGATCGGTTGTGTAGCTTCCTTGTAATAGCGAATGATCAGGAATAAAGAAATAGCGCCGATTGGAATATTAACGTAAAATACCCAGTGCCAGCTGATTGATTCCGTAATCCATGCACCAAGCAAAGGGCCTAGAACACTTGAAGCGCCAAATACAGCGCCAAGAAGGCCAGTCATTTTACCACGTTGTTCAGGAGGGAAAACATCAAAAACAATTGTGAATGCTATTGGCAATAATGCCCCTCCCCCAATTCCTTGGATAGCTCGGAATACCGCAAGCTGTGGAACGGTTTGTGCAAGTCCACAAAGAGCAGACCCAATTAAGAAAACAATGATACCAAATAAAAAGAACCGTTTTCGTCCATACATATCGGATAACTTTCCGAAAATCGGCATCCCCGCAAGTACAGCTACTGCATAAGCAGACGTAATCCAAATGTAGCTGTCCACACCGCCTAAGTCTCCCAATATTGAACCGAGCGCTGTCGCTACAATTGTATTATCCATTGCAGCCATTAATATTCCTAATAAAATCCCCGTCAAAACGAGTCTTAATTGTGTTTTATCTTCCAATGCCATACCTCCCGAAGCCATTTTCAAATGATTTATAATTGTATTCGTATTAATCGTGTATCGCCATCTACGCCATGTAATTGTTTGGTTAGGGATTCGATTGCAAAAGTCGGATTGAGTAGCGAAAATTCGTTTGACTCAAGTAAATCCTGATAGTCATGTTCACTGATGACAATATCACTGCCCACACTTTGCTGCTGGATTCGTGCCGCCATATTTACTGTACGCCCAAAATAATCGAGGATTTCATTCGCATTTACTGCAATAACAGGGCCTGTGTGAAAACCAATTTTCACTTGCACAGCTTGTGATATTTTTTCATTTAACAAATAAATATTTTTCTGAATCGCAAGCGCTGCATTGAAAGCATCCTTGTCTTGGATGAATGCAGCCATAACAGAATCACCAATTGTTTTAACAATGGTGCCATTATTAGCTTGAATATATTTCTTCAAGAAATCGAAATGTTTTTTCACATCTGAATAAGCAAGGGCATCTCCAATGGATTCATAAAGCCGGGTTGACCCTTTTAAATCTGTAAATAAAATGGTCATTTTTCCAATACCAATCTGCTGGTCTGGCGATAATACTTCTGTCGCGAATAAATCCCGAAACAGTTGAAGCGAAGTTACTTCACTTGCTGTCAGAGCAAATCGGTCCCACTCCACTTCTTCTACGACCATTACAAATTCCTCACTTGTATGGTTTTCCACCTGCAAAAAGCGGGTTTTAGCGACTTCCTTCTCAGTGAATCCAGATTCTGTAAGTGTTAATTTGGACTTGGTATCATCCGTTCCTTCAAAGATGCTTGCTGTATAATTAAACTTCAATACGCGCCAACGCAGTTTTTGATCCCAATTTGGCAATTCCAGTTCCATTGATGAATGGCTTGGAATTCGAAATTGGGCAACGACATGGGGGGAGTTGAGTGGCCCATTTACACAGAATAACGCCTGACTCGTTTGCCGAATACTCGGGTTAACAGTGAAGCGCATCTCGACATAGCGGTCAAAATCGATTTCATAATCTACTCCGCATAGATCACAATGCACTGTATTATCCAGTTGACTTAGCGAATTTGTCTGGCCTTTCGGTACTCGGCAATTGGGGCACATTAGACTCCACTCTTGATCCAGAATCCCTACTTTTGTAGCTATAAGGAAGAGTTCGACTGTCTGCCGCCGATCAAATTGGTGAGTCTCTGCCCATTGAAGGGGCTTCATACTCGTTACGTCTTCATCATTGCCGTTCACAAGTGTTTGTATAAGTTGTTCAATCATTTGCTCGTTGGTGAAGGCCGCAGTAAGCTTTGCGGTTAATCTACCTAGCCGGTCCTTCTCTACAACAGCAACTTGCTTAACCCAAGGCCGAATCACCGCTCCCCCACTATTTTCTTCTACTTGCAATGCGTAAAGGAGGGTCTTCCTTAATTGTGGGATTATAATCATTTTCATGGCTAGCCGGCCGACTAGATTGCGGTATGTAAAATCGCCCTTTAGTTTTAACAACGTTGTGTTTTTTCCTTGTGGCTCCACACTAACTTTCCATTTCGCCCGAACGGCCGGGCCTTTTGTATAAACACGCTCTATAGAATAGGATTGCTGTTTAATCCATTCAAATGCGTATTCCCGCCAGGCTAATTCTATTGCTCCAAACGCTTTTGTACGTGATTGTCGAAAGAGTGATCCCTCTTCATGGCTAAAAGGGGAAAATCGGACTGGAAACAGGCCGATTTCCTGGTTCAACTGGTTGGTGTCTTCAAGAAGAGACCATAACTGCCCAATCGGTGCATTAATGATGCGTTCTTCTTGAAAATAGATTGTTTTTCGCATTAGTATCTCCTATCTCAAATCGCTGTGCTGATCCCGAATAGCGATAAATAATGCAAGATTATCAAGAAACAATTGCACCAGTATCGGGTCGAAATGTTTTCCTTGTTGTTCGGTCATATAAGCAACTATCTGTTCCATTTTCCAAGCTTGCTTATAAACACGGTCACTGCCCAGTGCATCAAAAACATCCGCTATGGAAGTAATGCGTCCGAATATATGAATCGCTTCCCCTTTTACACCATTTGGATAGCCTGTGCCATCCCATTTTTCATGGTGCTCATATGCAATAATTGCCGCAGTACGAAGTAAATCACGTTGGGAATTTCTAAAAATATTGTAGCCTATGACAGCGTGCTGTTTCATTATTTCGAATTCATCCGATGTTAGCTTGCCTGGTTTTAGTAAAATACTGTCAGGTGTCGCTACTTTACCAATGTCATGCATAGGTGAAGCATGTTTCAAAAGGAGAGCTTTATCTTCAGAAATACCGGCCAGCTTGGCTAATAAATAAGAGTATAAAGCAACACGCTTCACATGATTTCCTGTTTCCTGGGAACGGCTTTCTCCGATTTCACCCAAGGTCTCAAGCATTTCTTTTTGCGTTTCAATAATTTCATTTAGTAGAATGGCTGACTCAAGGGATTTACCGGCATATGTAGCTGCTAAACCCAATATCTCGCTATCTTTTCCGTTAAAAATACCTTGAGCAGTTATTTTGTTTATCGCCTGAAACGCACCAATAACAGTTCCACTGGTATTATGGAAAGGAATACAGAGGACTGAACACGTTCTATATCCCGTTTCAATATCAATTTCCTGGTTAAAACGCTTATCCAAATAGGCATCCTCAACCATAATTACTTTTCCAGTTGCTATACTATGACCAACAAATCCGCTTTCCTGCGGAATAATAATTTTTTCAATGCCATGCGCTGCAACCGTCCAGATTGTCTGTTCCGAAGGTTCGTGTAACCAGACTGAGCAACGATCGGCTACCACAAGTTTTTTTCCTAAATCAGCTAATATCATTAATAATTTTTCCAAATCATTTTCCATCGATACTTTTGACATGTATTCAAATATGATGGCAAGTATTCGATCTGGCTCAAGGTCTATTGGAACTTCTTTATTCACTATTCCCTTTTGATTATTCATTGTAAGTTCCCTTCTACAAACATCGTTTAGTATCATTTACCAACACGTTAATTTTATCACGGATACTCGTTTTCCACATGACTTTTCGCTATTTTACTAACAACTAAAAACCCAGGTATGCTTAAGCTACCTGGGGTCTGGGTCTGGGTATTCATTCATCCAATATAAACCTTATTTCTGCCCGCATTCTTAGAATTATAAAGGGCAACGTCCGTTCTTCTAATTAGTGTTGTGGTCGTATCTCCTTCCTTAACCATTGAAACCCCTACTATTTAATAGCAAATGAAACTTGGACCACAGGTAATGCGTCTATATCCTGGTACACTTTTTAGAATGACCCCAACTGGAGGAACTATAATGAATCGAGCAGATATGAAAAACATGAAGAAACGAAGAAAATGGCCGTGGGTCATTGCAATCACTGGACTTATAATCGGCGGCTTTGCGTTGAATGTCTATTTTGACTTGACGTCAACATTGAAAAGTATGTATAAACCGATTGACCGAGAATTATCGGAGAAACGTGACGAAGGCATTACATTGGGTAAACAGGATCCATTTTCAGTGCTTGTTCTAGGTGTTGATGAACGAGAAGGCGATAAAGGCCGCTCTGATACAATGATTGTAATGGCCGTTAATCCTAAGTTGAAAACGACGAAAATGGTCAGTATTCCAAGAGATACGTACACAGAGATTATTGGTCATGGGACCACTGATAAACTAAACCACGCGTATGCATTCGGTGGCATTCAGATGTCACTGGATTCGGTTGAAAATCTATTGGATATTCCCATTGACTATGTTATGGAAGTCAATATGGAAGGATTTCAAACAATCGTCGATACAGTCGGCGGTATTAGTGTAAACAATCCTTTTGAATTTACGCAGGATTCGATTCTTTTTGCTGCTGGTGACATCACATTGGACGGTAAAGAAGCTTTGTCCTACGTACGTATGCGTAAAGGTGATCCTAATGGCGACTTCGGGCGTCAAAATCGTCAGAAACAGGTGATTGAGGGAGTCCTACATGAAGGGACCTCTGTGAAAAGCTTGCTGAAATACCGCAGTGTCTTCAACGCCTTGGGAGACAATGTAAAAACGAATATGACGTTCGATGAAATGGTAGACGTCCAGAAGAACTACCGAGAAGCGGCTAGTAAAGTTGAACAACTTCATTTTGAATTAGGTGAAGGCAAGCGAATGAACGGCGGTATATGGTATTACATTATGGATAAAACAGAATTACAGGAAGTTACAGATGTCATGAAACAGCATTTGGAATTAAATTAAAGGTATCCGCGGAGTGTTCAGATCTCCGCGGATTTTTTGATTTGATTCACTGTGGATTTCAGGTTTTCACATGCGACTTTCGAGCTATCCCCTTGGTTCTAAGAAGTTACTAGCGAATCCCTCAAAAAACTTCCCTAAACCCGCACTTGCCCATTGCCACGGATGACATACTTTGTCGTCGTCAACGCCTTTAATCCCATCGGCCCCCGCGCATGTAACTTCTGTGTGCTAATTCCAATTTCCGAGCCATAACCGAATTCAAAGCCATCCGTAAATCGCGTGGAGGCATTATGATACACGGCAGCAGCATCGACGTAATTCAAGAAAATTGCGGCATGCTTTTCATCATTGGTGATAATCGCTTCGGAATGCTTTGTTCCATATTCGTTAATATGAGCAATTGATTCATCAAGACACGTTACAAGCTTGACACTAACTGTTAACCCAAGATATTCCGTTGACCAATCTGATTCGGATGCCGTTTGCACATTTTCACATTCTCGAACGACTGTTTCATCCCCCAAGATTTCCACACCGTTTTCTTGTAACTTTCCGATTAGCTCTTTCCCATATTGTGCAAACCACTTGTCATGGATTAAGATTGTCTCAATCGCATTGCAAACGGATGGGCGTTGAATCTTTGCATTCAATGCGATTTTTATAGCCATCTCTCGTTCTGCTGTTTCATCAATATAAATGTGGCAATTTCCTGCCCCCGTTTGAATGACTGGAACTGTCGCTTCACGAATTACGGTTTCAATAAGTTTTTTGCCTCCCCTCGGAATAAGAACGTCCAAGTATTCATTAAGCCGGAACAGTTCTTTTGCCGTTTCCCTGCTGGTATCTTCAATTAATTGGATAGCCATTTTCGGGATATCACTTTTATCAAGTGCCGCATGAATTGATTTTATAAGAGCCACGTTTGAATACTTTGCAGAGGAACTTCCTCGTAAAACGACGGCGTTTCCCGTTTTAAGTGCGAGCGTCGCCGCGTCAACAGTGACATTCGGTCTTGCTTCATAAATCATGCCGATAACGCCGATTGGTACCCGCTTCACTTCAATAAGCAATCCATTGTCTTTTTCGATGGTTTCCAATGTCTCCCCAATCGGATCCTGTAATTCGATTAATAGATGAATGGCACCAGCAATGTCTTCGATTCGTTTTTCAGTGAGCTGGATGCGGTCAAGAACGGCGTCAGTAAGCCCTTTCGTTTTTCCATCATCCAAGTCCTTCTGATTTTCAGTAAGAATAGAAGCTTGATCCACCACTAATTGATCGGCAATTAACGCCAGTGCTTTGTTCTTTTGGTCCGTTGTGATATTCACCAACGAATAACTTACTTCTTTTGCAGCTTTCCCTTTTAGGTGTACTTCGCCCATGTTAAATCCCCCTTTATCAAATGCGCCTTGGCGTAATTGCGTCCAGATTTTGAATTGAGCTTATGCCTGCAGGACGCAGGTATGCAACCTTTCAACTCCCTTCATAATCTGTGACATCCGCCGAAGGCTTAACTTTATTCAGCAGTGGCTTAGATTCCACCACTTATAGATGTGAGAGACTACTGCTGAGTAAAGTTAAAGTTGTGCCCATCGGTCCCGATGAATGACTTCAACGGTCGATGAAACTAATTCCACAATTTTTTCCTTGTTTCGATTCTCAATCGTGTTTCTTAATACTTCCGATGAATAGCTGACCTCCCCTTTGCCTAAAATCCCATTAACGCCAAATACTTCAACAACGTCACCTTTATAAAAATCCCCCTTTACTTTAACAACACCAGCAGGTAATAAGCTTTTTCCGTTATATAAAATAGCCTCTTCCGCCCCTTGATCCACATAAAGTTTGCCTGTCGATTCGGAATGCAATACGATCCATTGTCTGCTTGTATTAATTTTCGCGATATCAGGATTGGAAATATAGGTGCCGTCCCCTCCCCCTTGTAAAATCCTTAGCAGTTTATGCGAACCTTCTCCCGTTCCGATGAAAACGGAAACGCCAAGTGACGTTGCTGTTTTTGCAGCAAGCAGTTTCGATTTCATGCCACCCGTCCCGACTTTCGATCCCGTGTCGTCAGCACCTTTTAGTAAATCATCCGTAATCTGTTCAAGATAATCAAGTCGTTTCGCTAATGGATATTTGCGTGGATTTGATTCATAAAGACCATTAATATCTGTTAAAATAATAAGCTGGTCGGCATGGAGAATCCCACTGACAAGCGCTGATAGCATATCATTGTCACCGAAAGTCAGTTCTTCAACAGAGACAGTGTCATTTTCATTAATAATGGGCAAGATTCCCCGTTCCAATAGTTCTGTCATTGTCGCAAATGCATTCCTGTAGCGATCGCGATTCGAAAAGTCGATACGTGTCAATAAAATCTGAGCTGGCACGATTCCATGAACACTAAACTTTTCAATATAGGATTGCATTAACAATCCCTGGCCCACCGCCGAAGCCGCCTGTTTCCCTTTGATTGTTATTGGTCTAGATGAATAGCCTAACCTTGCAAACCCAGCTGCGACTGCACCAGAAGAAACAAGAATCACTTCATGCCCTGTTTTACGAAGTACGGCAAGCGCTTCTATATGATCGTTGAATTTCTCTTGATCGATTTCACCTCTAACATTCGTTAAAGAACTGCTACCTATTTTCACGACAATCCGTTGTTTTTTCAATCCAATACCCCATTTCATCTATTCGTGGAAAACAAAAATAGCCCTCTCGTCCTGATATTAAGGACGAAAGAGCTTAGCTTCCGCGGTACCACCATAATTGGATGCATGCGAACACACCCCACTTTTCCCCATAACGCTGAGGGTCGCGCTTATGTTTTGCATAAGACTACGAAGGTAGGTTCTGCGATTGTCGTGACGGAATCTTCCAGCTGATAAATTCCGCTCTCTTTCACAACATGGATTCGCATAGTAATCCTTCATCACCGTTCAAGTTTTAGAAGATTTTAAATAATCATACAACAATTAATTGAATTGTCAAGCGTAAAATCTTTTTCCATTAAACCGGACTCCGCTGCGCTAACCAATTCAAAAGTTCTGGCGGGGTCATAGGCTTAGCAAAATAATAGCCTTGGAAAATTAACGCCCCCGACTCTTTGCATAGAAATTGAACTTGCTCTTCAGTTTCTACACCTTCTAGTACAATATCTAAATTTAGCGTGCGACCGATTGCAAGAATCGCCTTCAGAATAGATGAATCTTTCTCAGATTTCGGTACATCGTCTATAAATGACTTATCTATTTTCAATGTCGAAATGGGCAATTGTTTCAAGTAAGATAATGATGAAACACCCGTTCCGAAATCATCCAATGCTACAGAAAAACCTTCTTCTCGAAATGTATTAAGGGCTTTCACTGCATCTTTGATCGATTTTACTACGCTCGTCTCAGTAATTTCTAATTCTAAATTATGCGGTTTCAACTTATACTTTTTAATCATTTCCCTTAATACATTTAGCAAAATCGGTGAAGTGACATAATCCCCTGAAATATTAATCGAGACGGGACATACATCGAAGTCCATTTTTACCCACTCTGCAATCTGCTCACAAACTTGCTCAATTATCCAATTTGTCACATCTGGCATACGGTCGCTTTGTTCAAAAATGGGTATGAAAGTTACTGGCGATAGCATACCGTATTTCGGATGCTTCCAACGAATTAACGCTTCAAACCCAGACAGTCCGTTTGTACCAGCAATTATTTTAGGTTGATAAACCATAAATAATTGACCTTTGCGAATGGCTTCATCTATCCCCCCAAGGATTTCCTCTTCAAATGAATGCGAATGAATTGCATTATCGTATCGAATCACCTGATAGTCATAGCGAGTCGATGGATGTTCTAACACACCAAGCGCTTCCGTATACAAACGCTTCGGATCCTGATGCTCTTCCGTCGTTGAAATTGCACAGACCGCCTCAATTTTAGTTATTTTGCCATCAATTTCAGGCTCCATCTTAAGTTGCTTTGCAATCCTATTCATAGTGCATTCAAACTCTGCGATTCCTTTCGCATCCTGGATAAGAAACACGAAACGCTTGCCCTGAAGTTGGTAAAGTTTCATAGTAGATGATGTCCACTGCGAGAATAAATGCCCCAGATACTGAATAACTTTATCCCCAAAAATATAACCTTGCTCAACATTGATTTTTTCAATATCAGGAATATACCACATTGCCAGACATCCATCATAGGTAGGACTGTTCAACATTTTTTCAAAGCTGCGTCTGTTTGGAATTCTTGTTAAAGACTCGAAATAGTTTACGCGGTAATCAATATACCGGTCAATAAAACTCGACAACAGTAATAAGAGCAGCAACAAACCCAAACCAATTGAAACTGATATGTTTAGATAGTTCATATTCATTTGATGACTCTCATGCAAACTATCAATTTTGTCATGATGAATATAGTAAGTAGTCCCCATAAGTCCGGTATAATGCATACTAGAAATCGCTAAACCCATAACCAGAGAAGTAAACATTTTCAAGAGTCTATTTTTCATAAGATGCTGAAGGGTAGAAAATATATAGATTGCGATAAAAGAAATACTAATCGCAATCGCAACAGATGCGGTAAAAATCGTGATGTCATACGTGTAAATAGCATCTGATACCATAGACGCCATACCAATATAATGCATGGCTGAAATGCCAATTCCCATCGTAACCCCCGAAATCAGATTTAATCCAATCGATTTCCGCATGCGGTTGACTAAATAAAACACTAAAAATGAACTTGCAATGGCTGGTATAATCGACAAGAATGTGAGACTAGGTTCATAAGTCATCGAAATGGGAAGTAAATAGGCACCCATTCCAACAAAATGCATCGACCATATGCCAAACCCCATAGCAATCGATGCTAACATGAGCCACAAATTGTGATGGAAGAAACTATTCTCTTGCATTCGTTCATTCATAGATATCGCCGTATAACAAGAAAAACTAGCAATTGCTACGGACAAAAGAATGATTAAAAAAGAATATTCTCCAACAATTACACTATATAATTCGATAGAAGGATGAGTAAACAAAATCGGTTCCCCTTTACTACATTAATTGATAATATCAATCAATTATAGTTCTTCTTCCTCACGTGTCAACTTACTCCATCCTACTACTGAGGTCATATAATTCATATACCACTAATTGGCTTGGTTCAAACGATAGAAAACACTTGCTTCACTAGCAAGATGTCTCCGTAAGTTAATTTGTATTCATAGCTTTGAACTGCGTATATTCTACAGTATAGGTATCCATAGCTTCACTATCTGGCTCATAACCAATACCATAGGCAGTCGGCACAGTTATATAGCCGTCTTCCACAATGACTTCAGGACTGATGATATCCTTTTCCCAGTAGCGGGAAGATCCTGCGGTATCACCCGGGAGGATGAAATTCGGAAGAGTCGTCAGTGCGATATTATGTGCACGGCCAATTCCTGATTCAAGCATGCCGCCACACCAAACTGGGATGTTTTTCTCCTTACAATAATCATGGATTTTCTTTGCTTCTGTTAAGCCACCCACACGACCGATTTTAACGTTAATAACTTTCGTACTACCGAGTTCGATTGCTTTCCGCGTATCTTCAAGCGAATGAATGCTTTCATCCAGACAGATAGCTGTTTTCAATTGTTTTTGCAACGTTGCATGATCGATAATATCGTCTGATGCAAGTGGCTGTTCAATCATTGTCAAATTAAATTCATCTAGCTGTTTAAGAAGTTCAATGTCATCAAGTGTATAGGCCGAGTTAGCATCTGCCATGAGGGGGACGTCCGGGAAGTTTCTTCTGAGTTCGCGTAGCACTTCAATATCATGACCTGGTTTAATTTTCACTTTTATACGTTTGTAGCCTTCCTTGATAAAACCACGTACTGTTGCAACTAGATCCGCCACATTTTCATGGATGCCGATACTGATGCCGACCTCGATTTTGACCTGTTCGCCACCCAGTGCATGCGCCAACGTCATTTTATTGCGCTTAGCGTAAAGGTCCCAAATCGCACCTTCAACAGCAGATTTTGCCATATTGTTTTTACGAATTGCTGCGAATAATTGACTTACTTCGTCTGGATGCCCGATTTCCTTTCCTAATACAATAGGAATCATAAAATCCTTGATCATATGTAAGTTCGTTCCCAGTGTTTCTTCGCTGTACCAAGGCGTAGAGAATGCGACTGACTCTCCCCATCCTGTATTTCCTAGCTCATCTTTCACTTCTAAAATCAAGAAGTCCTTTTCTTGAAAAGTTCCCAAGCCCGTAATAAAAGGAGTCTTCATAGTCATTTTCATTTTTCGAATGTTGATTTCTTTGATGATCATTTCAATTCTCCTCTATTACCCAAAGTATTAACACCATAACTACTAACTTAACATACACGTTTGTGGAATCCAATTTATGCACTGAGTTTTACCGTGGCTTTTACTGGTTTACCTACAATCGCCTCATTTCAACTTCGACCCGTCTCCTTGTCGAAGTTGTACAACAATTCCATGGACTGCGATTCAGTTGCGAAATATGGTAAAATGGCTACGTGAGGTGGTTTTATGATGAATGAGAAAGAAAAAATTCTTGGGGATGAACGCCGCCGATTTATCGTCGATACGTTACAAGCGTCCGAAAAACCCATAACGGGAAGAGTACTTGGAGAAATGACAAATGTAAGCCGTCAGGTGATTGTCGGAGATATTACTTTGTTAAAAGCAAAAAACGAACCGATTGTCGCTACAAGTCAAGGTTACATTTTTATGCCTATTCAGGCGACACCCGAAAGAGTTGAAAAAACAATTGTTTGCAAACACACTCCGGATCAGACGATAGATGAACTGAATATCCTTGTCGATAATGGTGTTACAGTGAAAGATGTCAAAATCGAGCATCCTGTATATGGAGATCTTAGCGCTTCAATCATGGTTTCTAATCGGAATGAAGTGAAAGAATTCATCAAACGAATCAAAGAGGCAGATGCTATTTATTTATCAAAACTAACAGATGGCGGTATTCACCTTCATACGATAATGGCGGATGATGAAGAATATATTAAAAATGCAGAAGAAGCTTTACGAAAAGCGGGTATTCTCGTCGATTGACGTGATATCCGTTTTTTACTAATAGTGCTTTTGAAAACAAATATATATATATATATTATAAAAGTTTTTTAAAATAAACAAGTGTCATCCCATCATTTATTTTCTTAATTAGACCTGTTTTTGTGAAGCCCATTTTTTCATATAAATAACAATTACGTTTTTCTTCCGCTATTGTAGCTAGTTCCCAACTCACTGCTTGAGGAAAACTTTTTTCTATTTGTGTTATCGCTTTCTGAGCAATTCCTTGCCCCTGATATTTTGGTAGAATAAACATTGGACTAATCCAAAATTGCGTTTCCTTTTTACAAGAGACTCCAATAGCACCAACAAGAGTACTATCCATTACAATTTTAAAAAGTCCTCCCGAAGGATTATTTATCCTCGTTATCGTACTTCCGATTGTTTCATTCGCCGGATTAGTACTATAGTCCTTATAAACATTAAGTAACGGTAAAAATGCATTTACTTGACTTTCAAAAATAGATTGCGCATCATATTCTCTTGCTTTTTCTAACCTAACCTCCATAAATATTACCCCATTCCTTCAAAAAAGCCATGGTGATAGTGAATCAAAAGGCCATATATTCTTTCCAGTTCGCAATAAAATCTGAAACTATTAAAATTGCTTTAAACATATAGTAATAACCCAATTTGAGTAATTAAACTTTTATTGGTTTTGCTCCATTTATACAGACTTTTTCTTTTCCTTAAATACCTGTCTATCATAAAGTTAATGATAGCCGCTAGAAGTCTTACCCAAAGTCATAGTAGTCCGAAAATCAAATGAAAAAGTAACGACAGTAAACACTCCAACTTTAAAGACCTATTTTTCGATAAAATGGATGATGGTTAGTTGCTCACTATAGAAGTTAACAACCCGTATAGGAGAATGACTGGAAAATTGTATAGCTTGTAACCTAGCGTTGTTACTAACTTTACTTCTACATTCCGCCATGAAGATTGCACGTTACTTTCGTTGAAGTACGGTATCGCCAAAGCTATTACTTTTCTTGGCAATGCCCGAATAACATTCTCTTTTGAACTCAATTTCCTCGCCCTATTGAATAAGAAATTGGATCATAGTTGCAACAATCTTTTTCGAGTTCAATAAAAAAACCAAGCCATAACCGGCCCAACGATAGAGCCAATAATCGCAGATAGCGTCATTGCAATGGAACTATAAGATGCTTCCTGTTCCCCCAGTTCGATCGCTTTCGACGTACCTAATGCATGAGCCGTAGCTCCCAGCCCGATTCCACGACCGATTGCAGTATCGATACGAAACCATTTCAAAAATGTCGGCCCTAGAATGATACCAGTAAACCCCGCAATCATGACAAAAGCGATTGTAAGCGAAGTTACGCCGCCCAATGCCGAAGCAATCTGTATGGCTATAGGTGTTGTAATCGATTTAGGTAATAGTGAAAATATGATTTCTTTTGAAAATCCCATCAGTTTTGCAAAAAGCACACCGCTAATCATGCCAACAAGAACGCCCGTCAATACACCGCCAAGTATGGGAAGCATATTCTGTTTGATTAACTCCCTTTGTTTATATAATGGGATGGCCAATGATACAATCGCGGGCCCCAGCAACAGGTCAACCCACATTCCTCCTAGCATATACGTTTCGTAAGGAATATTAAAAAGAACAAGAATCAAAATAATGCCTACTGTTGTTGTTAGTATTGGTATGAAGAACGCTTTGTGGTATTTAAAATATAATAAGTTCATAGTTAGATAAACAGCAATTGTTATACTAACAAAGAGGATGGAAAACAGTATTATTTGCATGAAACCTCCTCCTTCTTGGCCGATTTATTGGCAAGAAATTGACTTATACTACTAGAGATCCACATCGTCAAAAACGTGCTGATCATCGTGATAGGTATTAACAGAAATCCTTTTCCCGCAAAGACATGTCCGTAATTCATCACGCCTACGGTCGCTGGGATAAAATATAATGGCAAATAAGATAAAAGGAAGTAAGAGCCCGATTCAACCCATTCAAGCTGAAATACATTCAATGAAAGGGCAGCCAACAATACTAACAGTCCAATTATGCTTCCCGGAAGCGGCAAATGAAGAAAATCTTGAATCCAGTTCCCTATCAGGACAAAACCATATAAGGCAATTATTTGAGGAGTTGTTTTTATGTATTTCATAGGTAATTCCCGCCTCCTTTCGTATCAGTATAAGGATATCTAAGTTAAATATCAAAGGCGTTATGAAACTATTTCAAAAATGGCGCGTATAACATCTATACAACTATTAAAATATATCAGGAGGCTTTGTATATGTATTCACCTATGGGAGATGCTATGTTTACGATTATCCCCATCTTTATCGGTATAATTGCAATTATCGTTTTTGGTGGAATTATTTTCGCCGTTGTGAAATCCATCGGTACGTGGAATTCGAATAATAATTCCCCACAACTAACTGTGCCAGCCGAAGTTGTTACAAAAAGAACAAAAACTTCCGGCGGATCAGGCGATTCATCGGCAAGCACTTGGTATTATGCCACGTTTCAAGTAAAGAGCGGAGATCGTATGGAACTAGCAGTAAACGGTTCCCAATATGGTATGTTGGCTGATGGTGATGCTGGAATGATCACTTTCCAAGGCACGCGATTTATTGAATTTAAACGGGTCACTAATGTGTAAGTAAGAAATAATTTACAAACAAAACCCCGAACCTTGGACTTTATTTCATAGGATCCAAGGTTCGGGGTTTATTGTAAAGAGGACTATTCGCCACTCTCTTCTGGTTTTTCTTTTCTAGGTAGCAGTTCGGGTGTTGAGTCGAGCTGATCAAGGAATGATCTCGATTTTAATCGAATTCCTACTTGTTCATCATAAATTGTTCGGACTAGTCTTTTCATGAAGTTTTTTGTCGTCTTCTTCAACGTCAAATTACCGACCCGATTGATAGGGACCGTATAAAATGTCCGAATCAATTTCAATTGACTAGGTGAAATCCGAATCGAATGCTTATCTACCTGGAAACACCGATGACAAATGAAGCCGATTTGCATGAATGAAAAAGCAAACTCGCCTTCAGTCGCTCCGCAATTTGCACATTGATGGAGTGTTGGATGGATACCGGCAACCGGCAACATTTTCCACTCGACAAACAATGCAATTGCTTCTGGATCGTATTGTTCATTGATAGCGTGAAGCGCTTCATACAACAATCCATAGATACCAGCAATACGCTCATTATCCTCCGTTAACTTATCAATCAGTTCAACAACATAACTTGCATAAGCTGTTGCTTCCAAGTCTTCGCGAATATGTCGCATTGAATCGATGGCCTCACCTTGTTCCAGTGTTCCCATCCCTCTACCAGTACGAATCAGGAATGAACCATGTGTGAATGGCTGCGTCACAGCAGCTAGCCTGCTTGCAGGTTTCTTCGCTCCACGCGCCATCGCTGTCATCTTACCGCCTTCACGAGTAAAGAGCGTGACAATTTTGTTAGACTCCCCGTACGGAATACCTCTTAGGATGATTCCTTCCCATTTGTTCAGCGAAGCAATCACCTCATTTTTTTGTCTAGCCCTTAAATACTTGCGAACATAGACCGTATTTCTTTGTCCCGCTTCAGCAGCCTGACACGACAGGCCGCTTCAACATTGTGCCCACACGAAGTGGGTCATGCATCCGTTTTCGAAGGACGCGGCGCACTTAGGATGCGTTCAATTACTTAATACTCGTCATCCCTAAATCCGAATTCCTTCAGATGGCCGGGTTTATTGCGCCAGTCTTTCTGCACTTTTACCCATAACTCAAGGAACACTTTCGAACCAAGTAACATTTCGATGTCATGTCTAGCATTCGTTCCGATTTCTTTTAGCAATGCACCCTTTTTACCGATGACAATGCCTTTTTGGGAATCACGGTCGACGACAATTGTCGCCATTACATTGACCATTTCCCGTCCTTCTTCGCGTTCAATCTTCTCAATAACAACCGCTATAGAGTGTGGAATTTCTTCCCTGGTTAGATGTAATACCTTTTCACGAACTAATTCGGAAATGATGAACCGTTCCGGGTGATCCGTTACTTGATCGTCTGGATAATATTTAGGTCCTTCAGGTAAGTATTTAATCATCGTTTCAAGAAGACGTTCCACATTATTTCCGTTTATCGCAGAGATTGGTACGATTTCAGCAAAGTCATACTCTGCTGTATACGAAGTGATGATTTTGAATAGTTCATCCGGATGAACTAAATCAATTTTATTGATGATAAGGAATACCGGTGTCTTTGAATTTTCAAGAAGTTCCATTATGAAACGGTCACCGCGGCCAATCGGTTCATCTGCATTGACCATGAACATGACCACATCTACTTCTTTCAATGTGTTGCGGGCCGTTTTCACCATGAAATCACCAAGTTTATGTTTTGGCTTATGAATCCCCGGTGTATCGATGAAGATGATTTGAGATTCTTCTGTCGTGACGACACCTTGTACTTTATTGCGAGTCGTCTGTGGTTTGTCACTCATAATCGCAATTTTTTGTCCGACTACATGGTTAAGAAATGTCGATTTACCTACGTTAGGACGTCCTATGATCGAGATAAATCCCGATTTGAACCCTTTATTGTTGTTCTGCTGCATATGAAAGATCCTCCTTTGAAAACGCGCCTGGTAATAGTTTTGCTACAGTTGTTTCTTCTACATCCCCATTCAAGTTCGTGAGATAGACAGGCATCGAGCCATCGCAAAACTCTGCAATCACTTGTCTGCATGCTCCACACGGGGAAACAGGCCCTTCTGTATCTGCAACTACCGCAAGCGCTTTGAAGCTACGTACGCCATCGGAAACAGCTTTAAAAAACGCTGTTCGTTCAGCACAATTGGTCATGCTATAAGCTGAGTTTTCAATATTACAACCGTGATAGATAGTCCCGTCTTCAGCTAACAGCGCCGCTCCAACTGGGAATTTCGAATACGGGACATACGCTTTCTCCCGCGCTTTTTTCGATTCAGCAATTAATTTTTCTACATCCATATTGACACCTCTTCAATTTAGTTAAACCATTTCGGAACAAATAACATTAAACCGATTATTGCACTTCCAATCGCATACACTAAGACCGCGCCTGCTGCGAGGTCTTTCGCTTGTTTCGCGAGTATATGACGTTCAGTTGTTAGTAGATCGACGACACGTTCGACCGCAGAATTCATCAGCTCAAGCGCCAGCATTCCGCAAATCAGAATAATGACGATGAACCACTCTGACTGCGAAAGGCCCGTCATAAAACCCGCTACAATGACGATGATTGCGGCCATCACATGCACTTTCGCATTCCGTTCTGCTCCTATGCCATAACAGATTCCATTCCACGCGTAGACAAAAGATTGAAGGAACTTCCGCATCGATCAATCACCTCTCGAGTCCAAATGAAGCGAGAATCTCCTTTTGCCTGCCGAACATCTCAGCTTCCTCTTCTTCAGTTATATGATCATAGCCAAGAAGATGAAGGAAGCCATGAAGCGCAAGAAATCCAATTTCACGATTAAAATCATGGCCGTATTCCCCTGCTTGCCGCTCAGCTGTTTCCACTGAAATAAGTATATCACCTAAAGCGGTTGGCATGCCTTCTTCAGGAATAATAGCTACTTCGCCTTCCGTTAATTCTTCTAGTGCAAATGAAATAACGTCCGTCGGTACATTTTTACCTCGATAGGTTGCATTCACTTCCTGAATGTCTGCATCCGTCATGAATGTTACCGAAACTTCCATTTCGCCTGCTAATTCTTCTTCTTTAGTAGCATGATTTAACAACTTCCGGATCAAATCCTCGATTTTGTCATCGACCCTAGCTGTTTCGTCCTCAAAATATATTTTCAACATTTACAACTAGCTCCCTTCGTACTCACTTCGGATATTCAATCCGGTTATGGAAAATCCCATTTAACGTTTCACACATAACTCTTTCCGCTTTCTTCAATTCCTTCATAGTAAGATCACATTCATCGAATTGGCCATCGTTCATTTTATCATTAACGATAGATCGTACGAGTGCTGCAATTTTTTCTGAAGTCGGTTCTTTCATTGATCGTACAGCTGCTTCAACACTGTCTGCTATTGAGATGATTGCGATTTCTTTTGTTTGAGGTTTTGGTCCTGCATAGCGGAAATCCTCTTCTTTTACATCTTCCCCAGATTCCTTAGCTTTAAAGTAAAAATATTTCAACGTACTCGTTCCATGATGCTGACGAGCGATATCAATGATTTCTACTGGCATTTTATGCTTTTCAAGAAGTTTCGCACCGTCTTCTCCATGGGCAATAATGATATCCCTGCTTTTTTCTGGTGATAATGAGTCATGTGGATTTTGACCAGCATGCTGATTCTCAATGAAGTAACCAGGTCTTAGCGTTTTTCCTATGTCATGATAATAACTTCCCACCCTGGCAAGAAGTCCATTCGCACCAATCGATTCACATGCCGTATCGGCAAGATTTGCGACCATAACGCTGTGATGATAAGTACCTGGCGTTTCAGTTAGCACTTTTTTCAGAAGCGGGTGATTCGGATTCGATAGTTCGATAAGTCGCATATCCGATAATAGCCGAAAGGCAGACTCAAAAAAGGGCATGAGCCCAATTGTAAGTGCTCCTGACAATATGCCCGAAACAATTGCCGCTATCATATAATACACTAATTCCGTCAAATCGTAAGATGACTGTGTCATCAAGAGGTAAAATGCGATGAACATCATATTTGAAACGGAAACCCCTAAACTTGTCCGTAAAATATTCGATCGTCTGCCATTGTCTCCTAGTAAATACAAGCTCACAATACCTCCGAAAAGTATGTACAATGCAACTTCCATCTGAATGATTGCCGCATAACCTTCTTGTAGCAGAATGCCCGCTGTTGCCGCGGTGATAATTGTCGTCATCAGCGCAAGTCGCTCGTTCGTCAGTAGCTTAATAAGCATTGGAGCGAGTGCTGTCGGGAACAGGAATGCCAATAGAACATCAAAGTCTTTTTCAATAAGGGAAATGAGCTTCATTATGATAACGAGCAGGAAAAAAACAACTAATACAATGAGCAATGCCTTTTTCTTCACAACTCTATTTTCACTCCATGACAGGAAATGCATATAAATAATCGCACCTACGAACAGGACAAATAAAATTAGGCCCGCCAGCGGTTTCATAGACGACTGATTTGACAATACGCCCGCCAGCTCTAATTGCCTATATATTTCTTTGTCAATAACCTGCCCTTCACGGACGATTACTTGTCCCTGCAAGATGCGCGTAGGTTCGACACTTTCCCGTGCCTGTCCAATCCTAGCCTTTGTCATTTCCTCATGAATCGATTCCGTCTCTACAACTAGGTAGCGGCTAAGTGTTATTAACGTCTGTAAGATTGAAGGTGGAACCGAATCTGTAAGCCTAATTTTCCGTTCCGCTTCATAGCGGACAGTTGACAGATCCGCTGTTCGTACTGGTTTCGATAATTCCTCTCCTAGTACACCGACTAATACGCTTTGCGCGTTCAGTAGAGCGTCTGTACTCAGGGTTAAAAGATTAGCTATGGCATCATCACTAAGTCGCAGACTAGGCTCTTCTTTTTCCAAACTGATAAGTTTAGTGCGCATTTCTGCGACTAATTCTTTGGATGACTTAGAAGCATTCTCCGAATTAGTTTGATCGTACTCATCTTGGGTTTTTACTTCGGTTAGAAAATCGAACAATGACGTCGCGATTGCTTGTCTATTTTTTACAACGTCTTCTGAAAATACATATGAAGGGCCTACTTCATTAGCGGCACGTTCCCTATCCTGTTCGGTTTTCACTGTGTCCTCAACCGTTTTTAAGGAACGAATGGTATCTGGTGCAATTTGAAAAGATTCCAATTCATATGTTTCTTTTTTCACACTGCCATACATGAAAGAAAACAGAAGTATAGTGGATAGACCGATTAAAAACAAGGATAAATAATTGAATTTAAGTGATTTAAATAGCTTCCTGATTGGTTGGAACATTGGAATCTCTCCCCCTACTTCTCTATAGCTATAATCAGAGCAGCGATGATACTAAAGAAAAAGCAGTCACTTTCTATGACTGCTCCTGTTCGTATGCTTCAATTATTTTTGCAACGATTGGATGACGTACGATATCACCCTGCTCCAAGTATTGGAAATGGATTTCTTCTACTTTACTAAGAATTTTTTCAGCGACAATAAGTCCCGATTCAGTTCCTCTTGGCAAGTCTATTTGCGTTTTGTCCCCGTTAATTACCATTTTCGACCCGAAACCGAGACGTGTTAAAAACATTTTCATTTGTGCTTTTGTTGTATTCTGTGCTTCATCAAGAATAATGAAGGCATCATCGAGTGTCCGTCCTCTCATATAAGCCAGCGGTGCAATTTCGATAACACCTCGTTCCATAAGTCGATCTGTTTGTTCCGCCCCCAAGACATCGTGTAGCGCGTCGTAAAGCGGACGAAGGTATGGGTCAACTTTCTCTTTCAAGTCGCCTGGGAGGAAGCCCAGACTCTCTCCTGCTTCGACTGCGGGACGTGTTAGGACAATCCGCTTCGCAGAACCCGTCTTCATCGCTAAAACAGCTAGTACGACCGCTAAGTACGTTTTCCCAGTCCCAGCTGGCCCGATACAAAATACAAGATCTCGCGATCGAATCGCGCTGACATATTCACGCTGACCGATAGTCTTTGCACGAATCGCTTTTCCTTTCATATTCCTTGAAATTTCTTCATCGTACAACTCTGCAAAATATTCAATTGTGCTACTCTTCACCATCTCGAGAGCAGTCGAGACATCACGTTGATTGATATTAATGCCTTTACGTATTACTTTCAATAACTGTTCCAAAAGCGCTTTGGCCGAATTCCTACTATCTTCAGCGCCACTGATTGAAATTGTGTCGCCTCTAGTCAATACTGAAACGTTTAACTGCTCTTCAATCAGTTTCATATTTTGATCAGAAATTCCGAGAAGCATTACTGTTTCATTAGGGTCTTCAACATGTAGTTGAATCATTTGCTCATCCAATAGGCTCAGTCTCCTTGGGAATCAGTCTTTTAACAGCAATATTGTCATTAATAAGAAACAATATTGTCCCTCTAACTTTATCATTATCGAATGTCACGTGTAAAACTTTTTCATCTTTAATAATTGCATTCGAAAAAGATTCCGACATTAATTTATTTTTTAACAAAGGAATTATAACCGTTTCTTCCATACCTTCAACCAATTCAAAGTGCCCTGCGGTTTCTTCCATATGTCTTTCGGTTTCGATGAGAGACCCTAGAGTCCATCCTTCTTTTCCTTGCTGCTTCCATGGGAGGTTAAAAGTATAGTTCACAATTTCATCACCTTGTAACTGGAAATTGATTTTTTTCGGTAGAGTAAACGTGTATTCGACCCAATAATCAGCATACACGGCACCGTCCGCTCCAACAACTGTCGTTTTATCACCTTGTTCCAGTATACCTGTTGCTAGCACGTCCCCTTCCTTAACAGTCTGATGAACATGACCGACCCGTTCCCCCTTTTCTAACTCGAAACGCGTTATAACACCCCCTGTACGTGCTACAAGGTGAGACGGCGGTTCCTTCGTTTCAACAATGTTAGTTGTAGGAGGTGATAACATCGGAATAATTGTCAGAGATGTTCCAACCCGTCTAAATCTAACCCATGATAAAGCGGGATCATCGAGCATGAGCTCGCGGCGGATTTCACCTTCATCAGGAATTAAAGCCAAGGGTCTTAACAAAACGATTGAACTTTTTTCAAGTTTCTTTTCAATTCTGTCCACGACTTCCGGCATATCCGATTCAACATCTACTGTCCAAAGGAAAAATGAGGCAACAAAAGGAATGAGACATGCGATGAGAAAGCGGCTTGATGTGAAAAGTCCAATTGATCCTGACTCAAGATTCGCAATCGAAATGGCCACTTTTAATCGATAATGCCTTCTATTACGCCGGATAGCACGAAGCCCGCTACGATCTGTTCGAAAACGTGCCACCCCATCTACAACTGATAGCGATGTTATTTTTGTTCCAATTGTTACAAGTTTCGTGAGGAATCCAGAAAGGTTACCGTCGCCTGAAATTCTAACAGCATAGCGTTTACGCATTGCGCTCCGCTTCCTTGTCTGCACCTGTCGTCACATTCATGGTAGTAATTGAAGTGAATGTGAAAACAGCAACTTCTTCTGATAACGTTTCAACTGTTAAATCGGTACCTATCGCCTCAATCCTGTACTCTCCACTGCTGATGATCGCGAAATCGGGGCCGAGTTTCAACAAAGAATAAGGGCCATTAATCCGTAATGAAGCGAAATCTTCAATTGTAACTGATGAACCGGTTTGAAATAGTCTTTTCAAAATATAAAACCCCCTATCCACATCGTATGATTCGGATAGAGGGTCAATGCTTATCTTTTTGATTTCGGTGGGCCAAAAATTTCAGAGAATACAATGCCTTTCAGCAAGTCATTTTGATTTTTCGGCATTAACTCGTGCGATTGTATAGTGGACATAGTTGGACGTTGACCACCATGTGCAGACAATCTTCCACTATGTCGATTCGTAGATGAATCCGGGCGTTCGATGTGTCGATTCGCTGATGAATTACCACGTTCTTTTCTATCAGCAGTTGGTCTTGCAGGTGGCGCTACTTTAGGAGCAGGGGAAACCGTTACTGTTGTTTGTTGCTGCTGCTGCTTTGGTAGCTGACGGCTAGGCGGCTCCGCATCTGCTCCTGCCATTTCTCTCTGCAATTCACGGTACATCTCTTTTAGTTTAGTTGTCGGCCCCTCTGAAGCGCGCCCCGTTGCCGTCACCGGCTTAGGCTGCGGCCCCTTCTCAGGTTCTTTTTTCTTGCCCCTAAAGAAAGATCCGACAAGAGCCAAAATGATAAAAATGATTAGCTGTTCCATTCGTGCATCCCCTTTCCAGGAAATGGCTTCTCAAGTATTAGTTCTTCTTAATTTCTGTCGCTTCCTTATCTCCACCAAAGTTACTGATTGAATCACGCATTCCAGTATCTGCCTGGATATTTTTATAATTTACATAATCCATAACACCAATATTACCGTTACGTAGCGCTTCTGCCATAGCTAGCGGTACTTCTGCTTCAGCACTGACAACTTTCGCACGCATCTCTTCAACTTTCGCTTTCATTTCCTGTTCATTTGCAACAGCCATTGCACGGCGTTCTTCTGCTTTTGCCTGTGCGATGTTTTTATCAGCCATAGCTTGTTCAGTTTGAAGTTCTGCACCGATGTTTTTACCGATATCAACGTCTGCAATATCAATTGATAGAATTTCAAATGCAGTACCTGAGTCAAGACCTTTTGCTAAAACAGTTTGAGAAATCATATCTGGATTTTCCAGTACTTTTGCATGGTCAATAGATGAACCGATTGTCGAGATAATACCCTCACCAACACGGGCAACGATTGTTTCTTCACCAGCACCACCGACAAGACGGTCGATGTTTGCACGGACTGTAATACGCGCTTTTGCTTTTACTTCAATTCCGTTCATTGCCACGCCGGCGATGAATGGAGTTTCAATAACTTTCGGGTTAACGGACATTTGAACTGCCTCTAAAACGTCACGACCTGCAAGATCGATAGCCGCAGCACGTTCAAATGTAAGCTCGATATTTGCACGGTGTGCAGCGATTAGGGCGTTGACAACACGGTCGACGTTCCCTCCAGCCAAGTAATGACTTTCAAGCTGGTTAATTGTTACATCGAGTCCAGCCTTATGTGCTTTAATTAGCGGATTGACGATCCGGCTCGGGATAACCCGGCGGAGACGCATACCAATCAGTGTGAAGATGCTTACTCTTACTCCTGCTGCCATGGCAGAAATCCATAGCGCTACAGGGACGAGTGTGAAAAATACGGACAATACAATTATTGCGATAACAACGATTGCTACAATACCTATTAAACCTGCTGAACCTGCGATTGCTGGCATTATTCATTCTCCCCTTTCTCTTTTGATTCCCTTACTACTGTCCGGGAACCTTCAACCTTTACAATGATAACACTTATTCCTTTGCCAATGTAGCTTCCTTCAGAAACGACATCAATTCGCTCGCCATCAAGCTCAATTGCTCCAGATGGTCTTAGCGGTGTAGATGTTTTAGCAATGCGTCCAAGTAATTCAATCCTGTTCACATTCGAAACATAACCACTATCCGTATCAGTTGTATCCATTAGCACAACTTTGTTGAGCAAGTGCAATTTTTTACCGAAAAATTTCATAATAATCACCATCCCTATAACAGCGATAGCAACCGCGATAAGGACAGAAATCGCCATATACATCGGATTGCCGCCCGCCATAATAATACTTCCAATAATTGCGAGCGATCCAATGACCCCTGCTATACCATGTGGCAGGAAAATTTCTGCAACGACCAGACCCGCCCCAATAAGGAACAAGATAATCGTTTCGTAACCCGCGAGCCCCGCAACAAGATGTCCGTAAAAGAATAAAACCAACGAAATTCCAGCCATTGTTCCTGGTACACCGAATCCCGGTGAGTATAATTCAAGTACAAACCCTAATCCTGCAATCGATAAGAGGATTGGTACAACAATCGGGTTTGTGACGAAACGTGCAATACTCTCAGCAAATGTTTCTTTTGTTGAAATGATATCCGCATTTTCAAGTCCTGTAATTTTTAGCAATTCATTGAAAGACCCCACTGTTTCGTTACTGTAACCGACTTTTTTTGCTTCATCCGCTTTTAGCGTTAACAGTTTTCCTACTCCAGCCCGATAATCAGGTAGATTAGTTTCAGGTTCTGCCATCGCTTCTGCATATATCGGTTCTCGGCCTTTCTTCGACTCAGCAGCAGTTATCATGTCTGCAACCCATACACTGTGAGCTTTGACATCCGCCGCATTTCCCGCAGAATCGATTACTTGTGCGGCTCCCATTGTTGCGGTAGGTGACATATAGATTTCATCGGCATAAAGCGCTATGAATGCACCAGCAGAGATTGCTTTATTATTAATGTAAGCGATTACTCTTAAAGGACTCTCATCCATCAGCTTAGCGATTTGGTCAGCCGCATCGGTAAATCCACCTGGAGTATTAATTTCCAGAATGATAGCCTTTGCTCCAGCCTCTTCCGCTTCTTCGAATGACCGCTTTAAAAAAGCGTACAATCCCTTCTCAACAACGTTTTCAACTGGAACTTTATAGACTTTCGAAGTTGCCGCTCCTGTTTCTAAGAGTGGGAATGCGAATGCCGATACGAATAAAATGAAAAGGATAATCCTTCCTATCATTTTATGCATAGTTTTTTTCACCTCTCTCTTTATAGATTCTATTATATCTCTATATACGTTTAGATTGCTCGGAAGTTTCACTTTCCCTTAAAAAGTTTTGTTTTACCTCATATACAAATAAACCGGAAAACCCATAAAGGATTTTCCGGTTTACCAAATTTTAGTTTTAAAACAAGGTCGAACTCATCACCACAGGAAATCAGAATTTACGTTTCCTTGCAGCTTCAGATTTCTTTTTACGTTTTTCACTTGGCTTATCATAAAACTCACGCTTTCTTACCTCTTGTATTGTTCCACTTTTGGATACAGTACGTTTGAAGCGGCGAAGAGCATCTTCAAGCGATTCGTTTTTACGAACAACAGTTTTCGACATATCTCTTGTCCCTCCCTCCAAACACACTTCTATAACATGACCAAGTGCCATGTACTCATAAATTATACCGCGAATTTAACTATTGGTCAATATAAAACTTTTAAATTAATAATCAGATTGGGATTCAAGGCCCTGCATGATCTGAACGCCTGAACTGGCGCCGATTCTTGTCGCCCCTGCATCAATCATTTTCTTCATATCCGCTAAGTTTCGGACACCACCTGATGCTTTAACACCCATATCAGGTCCAACAACTGCTCTCATTAACTTGACATCCTCTTCTGTGGCACCGCCTGTTGAGAAACCTGTCGATGTTTTCACGAAATCAGCACCTGCAAGGACAGAAAGTTCACATGCTTTCCTTTTTTCCTTATCGTTTAAAAGGGATGTTTCAATGATGACTTTAACAATTGCTTTTCCTTTTGCAGCATTAACTACCGCTTCAATATCTTTTTTCACAGTTTCATCATCACCACCGCAAAGAGCGCCAATGTTGATAACCATATCGATTTCTTTTGCACCGTTTGTAATTGCATTCCCAGTTTCGAACGCTTTCACTTCAGAAGTTGAAGCTCCCAGAGGAAAACCAATTACTGTACATACTTTAACAAGTGTTCCTTCTAGCGCAGCCGCTGCTGTTTTCACCCAAGTTGGGTTTACACATACTGATGCAAATGTGTATTTTCGAGCTTCTTCACATAATGTTTCGATTTCGTTTTTCTTTGCGTCAGCTTTCAATATTGTATGATCAATATAAGTTGCAAAATTTGTATTCAAATGAATACCTCCTCAAGTTGTCCGTACTTCTTTCATCATATCAAGAACAATTCATTTCTGCACGAAAAAAGCTATACCTACTCAAAATAAAGTAGGTATAGCTTAATTGAAACCTTAAACAAGTTGTGTTGCTTCCTCCACAACGCGGACAAACTGCCCTTCGTTATATGGATAACCTGCTTTAGCAACTTTCACACGAACTATTTTGCCCACCATTGATTCATCGGCTGGGAAAACAACTTTCAAATAGTTATCTGAATAACCTTCATACAGTCCGCTATCCGGTTCAAGTTTATATTTCTCTTCTGGAATTACTTCAAGCACTTCATCTTCAAAAGTAGACGCATATTGTTTCGCTAGCTGATCATTTAATTCGATTAAACGGTGAACACGCTCGTTTTTCACTTCTTCTTGAACCTGATCTTCCATTCTAGCAGCTGGAGTACCTGTTCGTTTTGAATAAGGAAAAACATGAAGTTCAGAGAATCTATGATCACGTATAAAGTTGTACGTTTCCATAAACTCTTCTTCCGTCTCGCCTGGAAAACCGACGATGACGTCTGAAGTGATCGCCAGTTGCGGCAACGCTTCACGAAGTCTATCTAGACGGTCTGCGAAAAACGCCATTGTATACTTCCGGCGCATACGCTTCAATACTGTGTCTGAACCGGACTGAATTGGAATGTGCAGATGACGGACGATAGTTGTTGACTCACGGAGGACCTCAATCACTTCATCCGTCAGTTGGCTTGCTTCAATCGAACTGATACGTAGACGTTTCAGTCCTTTGACCTGTGTTTCAAGGTCACGGAGCAGACGAGCAAGATTATAATCTTTCAAATCCTCACCATAACCGCCCGTATGTATACCGGTTAATACAATTTCAAGATAGCCCGCATCAACAAGCTGTTGCGCTTGACGAATGACTTCTTGCGGATCACGGGAACGCATTAATCCACGTGCCCAAGGAATGATGCAGAACGTGCAGAAGTTGTTGCAACCCTCTTGGATTTTAAGGGATGCACGTGTACGATCTGAAAATGTAGGGACGTCGAGTTCTTCATAGATCCTGTTTTTCATGATATTACGGACAGCATTGATTGGCTGACGCACCATACGGAATTCATCAATGAGTCCGAGAAGTTTAGCCCGATCTTGTGTTCCGACGACGATATCTACTCCTGGAATCGCCATAATTTCCGCAGGGGACGTTTGTGCATAACAACCTGTTACGCAAATTACAGCGTCCGGATTTTTCCGAACAGCACGACGAATGACTTGCCGGCTTTTTTTATCACCGGTATTCGTCACTGTACATGTATTAATGACATAAACATCAGAATTTTTTTCGAAGTCACCGCGGACGTAACCAGCTTCTTTAAAAAGCTGCCAGATCGCCTCAGTTTCGTAATGATTCACCTTGCAGCCCAACGTATGGAATGCGACCGAAGACACAACTGCTCACCACTTTCATTCAAATTCGTAAGACATTGTGGACAATAAATACAAAGGAGCCGTTTCCGTCCGCAGTATGCGCGGACCTAATGCTATTGGTAAAAATCCTACAGAACGTAGTGTTTCGGCTTCTGTCCTCGACAGCCCGCCCTCAGGTCCAAATACAGCAAGTACCGTTTGACCAGGTAAGACATTTTTTAGACGATCCGCAATTTTATGTGGATCTCCACTTTTTGCGTCTTCTTCATCAGCAAACAGAAGGACGTCAAATTTTTCTGATTCAGCGATTAACTGCTTAACAGAGAATGGATTCCTTACTTCCGGGATAACTGTGCGATGACATTGCTCCGCAGCCTCTTTGGCAATTTTGCGAAGTCGTTCAACTTTTTTGTCACCTTTTTTGTCATCCCATTTAACTATAGATCTCTCGGCTTGAAACGGAAAAATCCCTGCCATACCGAGTTCCGTTCCTTTTTGAACGATTAAATCGAGTTTATCACCTTTTGGCAGACCACAAGCTACTGTTACTTTAACAGGCATTTCGTTTGACTGAAGTGGTTCTTCTTTGCGATGGATTACGACGCCGTCAGGTAAAATCTCTGTAATTTGGGAAACGAAGGCTTCTCCATTAGTAACAGCAATAATGTCATCATCAACAGTCATCCGCATGACACGCACGATATGTTTACCGTCATCACCAGTAATTAGTGCATTTCCGTATTCATCAAAAGGAGTTTGCAGAAAATAACGTTGCAAATCGTTACACGCTCCTTTTTTTAGCGATGATAGCAACCCAGTCTTCCATAAGAACAGATTCGACAATCTCAAATCCTTTGCTAATCAGATCGTCTTTAACTAAATCGCGTTTTTGGCCAATGATTCCCGAAACAATAAACAGGCCATTCTGCGGTAAAATTGAATACGCATCTTGTGAAAAGGACATGATAACTTCTGCCAGGATATTTGCGATGATGATGTCTGCGGGCTCTTTTACAGAGTCTAGAAGATTGCCATGCTTCACTTCTACCGTTTCTTCAACATGATTCAGCTCAATGTTTTCTTGTGCAGCTACAACTGCAACCTGATCCAAATCAAGTGCATGGACACGTGAAGCACCTAGAAGTGCTGCCCCGATAGATAACACACCAGAACCTGTTCCCACGTCTACAACTGTGTCTCCCGGCTTGACGTATTTCTCAAGCGCTTGTAAACACATAACCGTTGTAGGATGAGTGCCCGTTCCAAATGCCATGCCAGGATCTAATTCGATAATCAATTCATCTGATTCGACAGGTTCATATTCTTCCCATGTCGGTACAATTGTAAAGCGACCTGAAATTTTGACAGGATGATAGTACTTTTTCCAGGCAGTTGCCCAATCTTCTTCATCGACTTCATTTGTTTGAATGGCATTTTCCCCTGCATCTATTCCAAATTCCGATAAGCCGCTGATTGACTGACCTATATCTTTCACCGTTTCAATCAGAAAACTATTGACTGGTAAATAGGCTTTTAAGATAACGCCATCCACTGGGAAATCGTTCTTGTCAAGTGCCCATATTTCACCGAACCGGTCTTCGTGGACTCGATTTGGTTCTGCTGAATCTTCGATAACAACTCCACTTGCACCAGCTTCGTGTAAAATATTCGCTACTGCTTCAGTTGCTTCATGCGTCGTATGAATAGATATTTCCGACCATTTCAAATGAATTCATCCCTTTCAGTCGCCTTTAATTGACCGTTTGATTTTATCGAACAGTGAACTTGAATACTCATCGAGTGAATCTCCGCTAATTGCAGCAAATTCACGCATCAGTTCTTTCTGTTTTTCTGTCATTTTCTTAGGCGTCAACACTTTCACTACAACGTGCTGATCTCCAATTCCTCGGCCATGGACATTTTTAACACCTTTGCCTTTTAAGCGGAATCGCGTTCCTGTTTGCGTGCCTGCCGGAATTTTCAAGTTCACATTGCCTTGCACAGTCGGCACTTCGATTTCATCACCAAGTGAAGCTTGGGGGAAGGTTAGGTTAAGTTCCAAATAGATGTCGTCGTCTTCACGGATAAATTTCTCATGCGCCTTAACGCGGAAAACGATATATAAATCGCCCGAAGGTCCACCTTTATGACCTGGTTCTCCCTGTCCTGATACACGAAGTTGTTGACCATCATCGACCCCCTCAGGAATCGTTACTTTAATTTTCTTCCTTTTGGTTACTTTACCTGCGCCGTGACAAGTTGAACATTTCTCAGGAATTATTTTACCAGTTCCTCGACAATGCTGACACGCTCGACGATTGACCATTTGGCCAAGTGGTGTGTTTTGCGTAACGCTGATTTGTCCCGAACCACCACAATGTGTACATGTCGTAGGTTTGGTCCCCTTTTTAGCGCCTGAACCATCACAAGTATCGCAGTCTTCCTCTCTCGGTATTTCAACTTCCGTTTCCTTCCCGAAAACAGCTTCCATGAAATCAATGTTCATCGAATACTGTAAATCGTCGCCTTTTCTAGGGGCATTCGGATCGCGTCGTCGTGTATTTCCTCCGAAAAATGAACTGAATATATCATCGAAGCCGAATCCGTCAGCTCCTCCACCACCACCAAATCCTTGGTTCGGATTGGTATGCCCGAATTGGTCGTAATTGGCTTTTTTCGAATCATCGCTCAGTATTTCAAATGCTTCAGTCACTTCTTTAAATTTATCAACTGCATCATCTGCTTTGTTCAAGTCTGGATGGAATTTTTTCGAAAGCGAACGATACGCTTTCCTGATTTCATCTTTTGAAGCCGATTTCGCTATACCAAGCACGTCATAATAATCTCTTTTACTCATTACTTCACTCTCCCGAAATACTTTGGATATTGCCTATTGTACCATTAAGAACTGAAAAGCGTAAGCGCCCGATCAGCCTTAAAAAGCGCTGAAAGACTTGAAGATAAAAGCGTTATTTACCTTTATCAGCTAGACTGCATGACCAACTTCGTGTTGGCCTAGGGGCTAGGTGCTGAAGTCAAGATCACCTAATAAAAATCGGAAAAGCCAAAGCCGGAATATCGGACTTTGACTTTTCCGTCAACGATCATTCTTATTTACTTTTTCTCGTCGATTACTTCTTCAAAATCTGCGTCGACGACATCGTCGTCTTTAGGTTCGCCTGCGTTTTCAGCGCCTTCAGCAGATTCAGCTGCTGCCTGTTCGTACATTTTCATAGTCATTTGTTGGATAATTTCATTCAACTTGTCTTTTTTAGTACGGATTTCGTCAAAATCAGCAGCTTCGAGCGCAGTTTTCAACTCTTCTTTTGCTTCTTCGACACTTTTCACTTCTTCTTCTGAAACTTTTCCTTCAAGATCTTTCAATGTCTTTTCAGCCATGAATACAAGTTGGTCAGCTTCGTTTTTCAAGTCTGCTTCTTCTTTACGCTTTTGGTCCGCTTCAGCATTTGCTTCAGCATCTTTCACCATGCGTTCAATTTCTTCGTCAGTTAGACCTGAGCTTGCTTGGATTGTAATATTATGCTCTTTTTGTGTTCCAAGATCTTTCGCTTTAACTGTAACAATACCGTTTTTATCAATATCGAATGTTACTTCGATTTGTGGAACACCACGTGGTGCTGGCGGAATGTCCGTCAATTGGAAACGACCAAGCGTTTTGTTGTCCACAGACATTGGACGCTCCCCTTGCAATACATGAATATCAACCGCTGGCTGGCTATCTGCCGCTGTTGAGAATACTTGTGATTTGCTAGTCGGGATTGTCGTGTTACGTTCGATTAGCTTAGTAAACACGTTACCCATTGTTTCAATACCTAGTGAAAGAGGTGTTACGTCTAGAAGAACAACGTCTGTAACGTCTCCACTTAAGATTGATCCTTGAACAGCTGCACCAAGTGCAACTACTTCATCCGGGTTAACGCCTTTATATGGCTCTTTACCTGTTTCTTTTTTGATTGCTTCTTGGACTGCAGGAATACGAGTCGATCCACCAACAAGAATTACTTTGTCGATTTCAGATGCAGTAAGGCCAGCATCTTTCATTGCCTGACGAGTTGGTACCATTGAACGTTCAACAAGGTGAGCAGTCAATTCATCGAATTTCGCACGTGAAAGTGAAATCTCCAAGTGAAGCGGACCTGCATCGCCAGCTGTAATGAACGGCAATGAGATTTGTGAAGTTGTTACGCCAGAAAGGTCTTTTTTCGCTTTTTCAGCAGCATCTTTCAAACGTTGCATCGCCATTTTATCTTTCGACAAGTCAATGCCGTTGTCTTTTTTGAATTCTTGAACAAGGAAGTCGATGATAACATCATCAAAGTCGTCTCCGCCTAGCTTGTTATCGCCCGCTGTTGATTTAACTTGGAATACTCCGTCGCCAAGTTCTAGGATTGATACGTCGAACGTACCGCCACCAAGGTCATAAACAAGAATCGTTTCGTCTTCATCTGTTTTGTCAAGACCGTATGCAAGTGCAGCCGCAGTTGGCTCGTTGATGATACGTTCTACTTCTAGGCCTGCAATTCTACCAGCATCTTGTGTTGCTTGACGCTGTGCATCACTGAAGTAAGCAGGAACTGTAATAACTGCTTTCGTTACTTTTTCTCCTAGGTACTCTTCCGCATAGCCCTTCAAATACTGAAGAATCATTGCCGAAACTTCTTGTGGTGTATATTCAGTGTCTTCCGCTTTCACTTTAAAGTCAGATCCCATATGACGTTTTACAGACATGATTGTGTTTGGGTTAGTGATTGATTGGCGTTTTGCTACTTCCCCGACTTGACGTTCGCCGTTCTTGAATGCAACAACGGATGGAGTTGTACGGTTACCTTCTGGATTTGGAATAACTTTCGGCTCTCCGCCTTCATAAATTGCTACTACTGAGTTTGTTGTCCCTAAGTCAATACCGATAATTTTACTCATAATCAAATTCCTCCTATATATATGTTACATTTTTTATTCGTTTACTTTAACCATTGCTGGTCGCAATACACGATCTTTCAACATATAACCAGCTTGCATTTGTTCAAGTACGATGCCCGATGGTTTATCTTCATCCGAACCCGTCATAATTGCCTGATGGAAATTCGGATCAAACTCCTGATCCAAGGCTTGAATTTCAACGAGACCTTCATCTTCAAGGGCTTGAACGAATGTACGGTAAATCATATCTAATCCCGTCATCATCGTTTGAGCCTCTTCAGTTTTTGCTTCCACAGTAAGTGCCCGTGCAAAGTTATCAAGAACTGGTATTAGATTCGTCACGACATTCTGTGCGCGATACTTCTGTAGCGCTTCTTTATCAAGCGAAGCACGTCTCTTGAAGTTTTCATAATCTGCAAGAAGTCTAAACCGCTTATTCTCTTCTTCTTGTAGCTTGTCAGTCAGTTCTTGCACAATCGTGTCTTCCCCGTTTTCAACGATTTCATTCTCCTCGGTATTTTCACCTGATTCGATTATGTCGTCTGTATTATCGGGCGTTTCAATTACTACTGCTTCTTCATTCTCTTTAAATTCATCGTTTACAGTTGTCATTAGTCGTTCCTCCCTGCTGTTCCGCCGATTGTCAGCCTCGCCAACTCTCTGGACAAATCACTGCTCATTAAATCAAGCATGGTGATTACTCTTGCATAATCCATCCGTTTTGGTCCGATGATTGCGATGGAACCCGTCATATTGTCGCCGGCCGAATATGTCGCTGTAATCACACTACAATCTTCCATAGCATTGTGATTGTTTTCAGAACCGATGCGGACATGAATACCTGTTATACCTTCCTGAAAAAACGTCATTGCTGGTGCGCCCTTATCCATTAATTCAAAAATTGTTTTCATCTTGTGGATATCATTGAATTCGGGTTGCTTCATCATGTTCATTTTACCACCAAAAAACAGCCGTTCCTGCGGTTCGATTGAAATCGCCCGTTGGAATGAAGCGAACAAGTCGCCTGCATGATGAATATGACGTTCCAACACCGTTTTCGTCTCCTGAGCAAGTATCTTCTGAATATGGACAAGCGGAGTGCCAATAAGCCGCTCGTTCAGGATGTTAACCATTTTTTCAATATCAGACGCTGTAAAGCCTTCCGGTACATTGAAGAGCCTATTCTCAACACGTCCATTGTCCGTGACAATAATAGCGACAGCCGTCTTCTCATCTAATGGAACGATTGAAAAACGCTTCACTGCATGCAGCGATGTATCGGGTCCAAGGAGAATCGAAGTATAATTTGTCAAATCGGACAATATTGTGGCCGACTTTCGTATTAACTCTTCAGTCTCCACAATTTTTTCCCGAAAAACCGAGCGCAGGTGAATGCTGTCTTCTGTGTTCAACTTTTCTTTTGTTAATAAATTATCTACATAAAACCTGTACCCTTTTTCAGATGGTATTCTGCCGGATGAAGTGTGGGTCTTTTCAAGATAACCCATCTCTTCTAGGTCAGCCATTTCGTTCCGTATTGTCGCTGGACTAAATGGGGCTTCCGGCTTTTTGGATAGCTGCCTCGATCCGACGGGTTGTGCGGATTCGATGAAATCGTCAACCGTCAGTTGCAATATAAGCAATTGTCTGTTCGTCAACATAGTCATCACTCCTGTTAGCACTCTATAACTGCGAGTGCTAATACTACTGATAATTTAACAAATGCAGATCGAAGTGTCAACGAATTGACTCAGAATTAGTTAAGAAATTGCTGAAATACATCGTTTCCTCTATAAACACCACGGTGCGTTAACTTAACCGTATCATCCAATCGCTCGACAAGCCCGTCTTTGATAAGCGAGTGCAATGTTTCGCCGTAAACCTCTTCAAGCGACTGTCCGAACTTCTCTTGGAATAAAGAGACGGATACGCCATTTGATTTGCGGAGGCCAAGGAACATTTCCTCTTCCATCGCTTCCGTTTCTGTCACTAGATGTGTCTGTTGGACAGGTCGTTCACCCAATGCCGTTTTCTCCATATATTTCGCAATCGGTCCGATGTTCGAATACCGGATGCCATCTACATAGCCATGTGCACCTGCACCAACACCAGCGTACGTGGAATTTTCCCAATAGATAAGGTTATGAATTGATTCGTGACCTGGAGTTGCAAAATTACTAATTTCGTAACCCTTGCGTCCTTTACTTTCCATTTGTTCAATCAACATCGTAAACATTTCCGTTTCGATGTCTTCACCTGGGAGCGGCAACTTGCCTTTATTCATCAAATTATAAAAGACCGTTTTTGGCTCAACAATAAGCGAGTACCCTGAATAATGGGGAAGATCGAGGGCAAGTGCTTTATCAAGAGTATCCTGCCATTGTGCAATTGTTTGCCCCGGCAACCCGTAAATCAAATCAATACTCAGGTTATCAAATCCAGCTTTTCTCGCTTCTCCAACAACACGGGCAGCGTCGTCTGGACTATGCGTCCTACCAATTTTCTTCAATAAGTCCGCGTCGAATGACTGAACACCGATGCTCAATCGATCCACGCCGCCATTTTTCAGGACAATCAATTTGCCGTATGTTAGCTCGTCCGGATTTGCTTCCGTCGAAAACTCTTTCAATGAACTGACATCTACATATTCATGGATAATCTCTAGCAACCGTTCAAGCTGTTTTTCAGACAGCGAAGTCGGTGTGCCGCCTCCTAAGAAAACCGTTTCCACTTCTTTGAATGAAATACCTTCCTGCCGCATAATCGCCAATTCCTGACCCATTGATTCAATATACTCATCGACAGGCTGATTTTTGAAAAATACTTTATTAAAATCACAGTAATGACAAATTTGATGGCAAAACGGAATGTGGATATACATACCCCTCATACCGTCACTTCCTTCCTTTAATTAACGCCTAGTTCAAGGCTAATGACCCCGAACTTCTAGGCGTTAGAGTCTATACATGGAAAAAAGAGGGCTCGACGCCCCCTTCTTCATTTATTAATTAATCCTCTTCCATCTCCAAGACAGCAATAAATACTTCTTGCTAATTGGATGTACTAACTTGTATCATACAGCATTATGGTGTATCGCACAAAGCTTAAATCCTGTAAACGACTACTCATTTCTTCAACATATTATAGTTATCAATTGTAAGCTTTATAAAACCAATTGAAAGAAGTGGTTTATAACAACTAAAATGTAAAGGAGTTTTTTTTTGAAAAATCAAAAAGTCACATTAGCCATCTTACTACTGAATTTATTTATCGCCTTTCTTGGTATCGGGCTTGTTATTCCCGTCCTCCCTACAATCATGAACGAGCTAAACATTAACGGTACGGTTGTCGGCTATATGATGGCGGCATTTGCGATTACACAACTTATCGTCTCACCGTTTGCCGGTCGATGGGCTGACAAATACGGTCGTAAAATTATGATTGTACTCGGCCTGTTTGTATTCGGTTTCTCCGAGTTTTTGTTCGGATTTGGTAAATCTGTTGAGGTATTATTTATCTCACGCATGCTCGGTGGGGTCAGTGCAGCATTTATTATGCCTGCTGTAACAGCCTTTATCGCGGATATTACCACAAACGCCACTAGACCAAAAGCCATTGGCTATATGTCCGCCGCGATTAGCACAGGCTTTATTATCGGACCCGGGATTGGTGGGTTTTTAGCTGAGATTGGCACACGAGTACCCTTTTATTCGGCAGGTGTACTCGGAGCGGTTGCAGCGATTCTATCACTTATTCTCTTAACAGAACCCGAACGCGTAGCTGAAGAAGCGCCTATCCCAGGACAAAAAACAGGCTTTCGTCGTCTTTTCATTCCGATGTATGCCATTGCGTTTATCTTAATTTTCGTATTGTCATTTGGCCTCGCAGCGTTTGAATCGTTTTTCAGCTTATTCGTCGACCATAAATTCGGCTTCACACCAAAAGATATCGCCATCGTCATTACAGGTAGCGGAATTGTAGGTGCTCTTGCGCAACTATTGTTGTTTGATCGCTTATCTAAAAGCATTGGTGAAATTAATCTTATTCGCTACAGCTTAGCCTTATCAGCGATTCTTGTCCTATTGATGACCTTCGTGAGCTCATACTTCACAATATTACTGACAACATTCTTCCTGTTTGTTGGATTCGATCTAATTCGTCCAGCCATTACATCGTATTTATCTAAAATTGCGGGCAATGAACAAGGCTTTATCGGCGGTATGAACTCAACCTTCACAAGTATTGGTAATATTTTCGGCCCGATTATCGGTGGTGTGTTATTCGATGTTGACTTAAACTACCCCTACTATTTTGCCGCTATCGTATTAGCAATCGGCACGATTATTGCACTGTTTTGGAAGAAGCCGATGCATGTAACATTATAAATAGATTTTCTTTTGGAAGAAATAAACGAAAAAAGGCGATCATTCCGTAATGGAATGGTCGCCTTTAATTTCATAGTTGCCGCAAGCATTGCAATTTTTTCATTTCACACTTTTAAAATCCAATACGTTTACCAGCCAAAATTACAAAAGTTACAACGTCTACGACGATTCTCATTACAACGACATCTATCGTCGCGGTCGCGATTACAACGATTTCTATTATCAAAGTCGCGATCACAATGACGTCTATTATCAAAGTCTCGATCAGACCTTACTTCCCGACACTTACAGACTAACTCTACCCGACGATTCCGATTTTCAAAACACATATCCTATCCCCCCTTTGCTGTTCTTTAAAGCTGGCCAGCCTTCTACGTAGTATATGGATGAGTACGAGCAATGATTGGACGAACAGTCTGGTACAAGGGAGTATTTTATTTCTAGCTTTTGTTAATTGTTATTGAAAAAGGGCATGTGTCTTGACTCAATCGAAAAAGCGTGATTAATTGTCTGTATCAGCTTTGTAGCTTACTCTATAGGTAAATTTGAAAAATTAAAAAGCACCGTATTAAGCTTATGAAAAACAAGCTTAAATACGGTGCATTTTATACTAAATTCAATCCTGAGTACAAGATTTGCAACAATTACAAACCCCATATCTACAGCCTTTAATCCTCATCCATCTTCAATACAGCCATAAATGCTTCTTGAGGTACTTCAACTGACCCTACTTGTTTCATACGTTTTTTACCTTCTTTTTGTTTATCAAGAAGTTTACGTTTACGGGAGATATCTCCTCCGTAACATTTAGCAAGAACGTTTTTACCCATTGACTTGATTGTCGAACGTGCGACAATTTTTTGTCCGATGGCTGCCTGTACAGGTACTTCAAACTGTTGTCTTGGGATTAGTTTACGTAACTTTTCAACGATTGCTTTTCCGCGCTCGTATGAGAAGTCTTTGTGGACGATGAAGCTGAATGCATCGACGTGCTCGCCATTCAAGAGGATGTCCATTTTGACGAGTTTCGATTGTTTGTAGCCAATCAGTTCATAGTCAAGTGACGCATACCCTTTTGTACCTGATTTCAATTGGTCAAAGAAGTCATAAACGATTTCTGCAAGAGGCAGTTCATAAATGATATTGACGCGTGTTGAATCCAGGTAATCCATTGTCATGAAGTTCCCGCGTTTTTGCTGGCACAGCTCCATAACAGAACCGACATATTCGTTAGGCACCATAATAGATGCTTTTACATATGGTTCTTCAACATAATCGACTTTTTGTGCATCCGGCATCATTGCAGGGTTGTCCACTTTCATTTCAGTACCATCAGTTAGTACTACATTGTAAATAACACTTGGCGCTGTTGTAATCAAGTCGATATTGAATTCACGTTCAATACGTTCCTGGATAATTTCCATATGCAATAAGCCTAGGAATCCGCAACGATAACCGAAACCAAGGGCTTGCGATGTCTCTGCCTCGTATTCAAGTGCAGAGTCATTCAACTCTAACTTTTCAAGTGCGTCACGCAGGTCATTGTATTTCGATGTATCGATTGGGTATAGTCCGCAGAACACCATTGGATTCATTCGTCGATAACCAGCTAGTGGTTCACTTGCAGGGTTTTTCACGCTTGTAATCGTGTCCCCAACTCGTGTATCTCCAACATTCTTAATCGAAGCGGATAAATAGCCTACGTCTCCGACAGTCAATTCATCTCGGGGCGATATTTTCGGTGTGAAAACGCCTGTTTCAAGAACTTCGAAATTTTTACCAGTCGCCATCATATGAATCATATCGCCCGGCTTCACCGAACCTTGCATAATGCGGATATTAACAATAACCCCTTTGTACGGGTCATAGTGCGAGTCGAAAATTAGCGCTTGAAGCGGAGCATCCGGATCCCCTTGTGGAGCAGGAACCTTCTCAACAATCTGTTCCAAGATATCTATGATTCCAATACCCGCTTTTGCAGATGCAAGGACTGCTTCTGAAGCATCGAGTCCGATAACATCTTCAATTTCTTTTCTCACACGTTCTGGGTCTGCTGCAGGTAAATCAATTTTATTGATAACCGGCAAAATTTCAAGTTCATTATCGATTGCCAAATAAACGTTTGCCAGCGTTTGCGCTTCGATTCCCTGTGCCGCATCGACAACAAGGATTGCACCTTCACAAGCTGCAAGGCTTCGAGACACTTCGTATGTAAAGTCGACGTGTCCTGGCGTATCGATCAGGTGGAATGTATATTCCTGCCCGTCTTTAGCTGCATACGTCAACTGCACCGCATTCAATTTAATTGTGATTCCGCGTTCCCTTTCAAGATCCATCGAATCCAACGTTTGCGTCTTCATTTCTCTTGCTGTTAACGTTTGGGTTTGTTCTAGAATACGATCCGCCAATGTTGATTTCCCGTGATCGATATGAGCGATGATGGAAAAGTTCCGGATATTCTTTTGACGTGCTGCTCTCTGTTCATGATTCATAGTCAGTTCACTCCTATTTTAGCTATATGAATTATAGCAGATATCCGTCCATCTTGTTATATATTTGTGTTAAAACCTTTATATAACAGGCTTTATAATGATTCGACTTGATCTATTTTGTACCGTTTCATACTACCTTAAATAACTTATGGCATCAAACCAGGCATCATCGTACCACTAATTCCCTTTACACATCGATGAATTGATTTTTTCTAGAGCATATTAAGTATTACCGTCATTTGTCGTTTAATTATTGTTATTGCGGATTATTTGGTCCCTTTTCTTCCAATTACAACATATACATACAAAGAACGACTACACATAAGATTCAATGGTTAGGTCAAACCTATACCTTTGAATTCTAATTCTGTGAGCCGCGTCGGTAAATTAATCAGTTGACGTTAAAATAGTACTGCCACCCTACTAGATATAGAACCGCTGAAACATTTAACAAAAGGATCCTTATTAATCACCTCTGAAATCCCCTAACTACTTTTATAATTCTTAATAGTAGGGAATAAGACGTTATTAACGATGGGTTCTTTATTCATTTCCGGAGTTTTCCCTAGATTCCAATTTGGGCTTCTTATTGTTTGTTTTCGGATCCGATTAACATTTTCTCCCTATAAACTATAGTAGCAGGAAATATTTTCATCTGGATATCCCCCGCCCCACTTCATATAGATTATTAACTAGCAATCTTAATTGGCAAAAACCAATTGTACCCAAAAATATAACAATGTCAACGTTACGATTGTTGTTATGGGAATAACAATCAACGTTACGCTTAAATAATCCTTCCAAGTAACTTTTATTTTATTTTTTCTTAGGATATGCATCCACAGAAGAGAGGCAAGTGTTCCAATTGGTAACAGCAAAGATCCCATGTCACTCCCTATGATATTCGCGAGATAGATGGTCTTTAATGTAATTGGATCTAGCCCCATTTCAGTTAGGGTAATCGTCCCAATCATTAAAGCTGGGTGGTTATTAAAAATGTTGGACAGCATTGAAACTAATCCCCCCATAATAAAACTAGCTTGAAATAATCCCTGATTCACAATTGGTTCACACAATTCTACTAATAGAGCTGTAAGTCCCACATTATGTAAGCCGTATATAATGACATACATAGAGAAAGCAAAAATTAGAATATGCCAAGGAGTCTTCTTTAGGATATCCACAGGGTTAGTACGTAAGTGATACCATCTCCATAAAAGCAACGCTGCCGATCCGAGTACGGCTACAATTTCAATTGGGATGTTAGCAAAAGATGCAACAAAAAGTAGGCAACGCATTATAAAGACAAATAATAAAATCTTCATCATGAATTTAGTACGTTTTTGTTTTGTCTCAACCGATATCTTCGTTTTTAAGGGGTGGAAATTTTTACTGAAAAATACTTCTTCAATATCATTTGCAGAACTGGGTAATTTTTTAGGAAGTCTATTTTTTAGAATTAAATACATCAAGCCTGACATAAATAATAAACCTATTGTTGCTGGGACAAACATCATAGCCGTATGCATCCAAAGCGACATATTAATAATTTCCAAGGCGATCAAGTTAACAATATTACTTACTCCAATTGGTGCACTAGAAGCCGTTGCAATAAGTGCCCCGCTTAACAGGTAGGGTATTTGTTGATGAGGTTTTAATTGAAGGTTTTTGAGTAATAGAATTAATATAGGCGTCGTAATTAAGATACTCCCGTCATTATTAAACAAAAGTGTCATTAAAAAACATAGCAATTGGATATTCCAATATAGACGGTGGCCCGAACCCTTTGATAATTTCGCAAGCAGTGCAGCTGCCCAATGGAAAAAACCGAAACTCTCTAGTATAACAGCCATTACAATCGTAGCTATAATTGTAATGGATGCACCACCGATCTTATCAATGATATCCACAATGTCTGCCCATGAAACAATCCCTGTTAATAGAATTATTGCCGCGCCAATTGACGCGGGCCACGCCTCATTCATTCCTTTAGGTCTCCAAAATATCACTAACATAGTCGTTAGGAACACCAAACCGGTGATTACAATTTGAAAACTCATACATATACATATCCCTTCTTTTTAATAGAGTACTAACCTTTCATTGTTTGTCCGTTTCCTTGTATGTATATTCACCTCAATCGAGCAGGAACGGGATGTATGTCCAACCCCCTCAAAATGTATATCTTTTCAAACTGCACAACTTTCCCTTTAAAATGGACAACCATCCGGATTGTCCATATCACGGTACGCAATATATGTATATTAGAAGCCTGGTACCTGAAGTGTACTTGTCCAAAAAAAAACAGGCTGTCGATAATTTCTCGTCAGCCTGGAAAGGATTATCCCCTTCTTATCATTTTATTATAAAGATGAAGCTCGAATTGACTCACCCTTCAATATAACAAAATGCTATATGAACTACACCTGGTGTACTGTTTTAATATGATCGAGGTTTAGATAAATAAAATTTGCCCTTGCTGTTTGAATTTCAACGATTTGTTCTTCGATTTCATTTACTTTCCCTATATAACTTTTATTTCCTCCAGTATTAAATACAACAATTTTATTTTTTAACTTTCCAACTTGAATATCAAAGGTGTTTGCTAACGAATCTCTATTCGGTTGTAACGAAACATCATGGTTATCCAATCCATAAGGGCCTTCATTTTGAGCATAAGGAATCAGCCACTTCAGATGATTTAATGAAATATACATCGTTTTATATACGGGCGATTCGAATACAAAGTAATTACTCATAATAGCCGTAATATAACCATGCAAGGGCCGGCCTCCAGCGACATAGATTTCAACATACTTACCTTTCGCTTGTGTAAGAACCGCGCCAAAAGATAAATTTCCCTCATTTTCTTCCGTAGGTATACTAGGTAACTCTTTTGGGTCCTCTATTTCGTTTATATTATCACAATCAACCTTAAAATTTTGAATATGATTTAATGGGATATAGACAAAATCTTTCCCGTTAAAAAGCACTATCATGTCGCTCCCTAAATCAATAACAGTACCATTAATGAATTTCTTCCCGGAAACTTCGATCTGCGCAACTTGCTTGACAAGGCTTTGAATAATATTATTCAAGCCCACACCTCCTTCTTAACTTAATAAAATAGACTGAATAAACTATGAAGACTTTTTCTATCTTTCATTTATTTTCAAAAGACCCCAATCCATATATAGCGTTGTCAGTTTCTAAATTCACGGTACATTTTTGCTGCATGCTTCATTAAAGCAAGATACTGCTCTTCTTCCGTTAGATTTATTTGTCTTTCAGTTATAGAATAACAATTTGTTTCCGCATGCTTCATAAGAGCAAAGTATTGTTTTTCTAACATTTCTTTTTCCTTTTTGGGGTTAATATAAATTACAGGTATTTGGTAGATAGTCGTTTCAGAAATGTCAGGTTTTTCTTCCAAAATTGCAAAGTTCTCAGTTGGAAACTGATCATGTAAAGGGTGGATCAATGAATTAATACGGTCAAAAGATAGTTCCGTTTTTATGGCATTTTCAGTTTTATCTGGTGGTTCATTTTCAACGACGAAATTGTTTTGCTTTCCCATTGCCTGTTGTTCATTATTCATGGTACTCCATGCGGTTAGTAGCAATCTTTTTTTTCTACGTTTTATTTTGGATTCTGTAAAGAATAATTGCTCTTCCATACTTACTTCATTAGTTGAATCTAATAGACCTGGATGATCCTCTTCCGGTGAATACTCGTTAGCCACTTCCACTAATTCATGTTCAACCAACTTTGATGGAATGGTAACTTCTATTGATACAGTCTGTGATGAAACTTCGGGGTATTCTTTCGTAACTGTTTCAAATTCAGTTCCTTTCATTGCTGATTCATCTATAACTGTGAAGTCATTCTGCCCCTTTGATTCATCATCTATGTGAGTAATGAAACCTTGAATAGCTGTTTTTTGAATGATGTCTTCACGTAGCCCATTATCTACATCCCTATTCAATATGTTATGTTTAAGCAACTTTACTATTTCGGTATACATTTCCACTTTAGTCTTCGGATGAAATTCCAGCTGTTCACTAGTAACAGTTTCATCTTCCGACCACTCTCTTGCGGATAGCTCCAAAATAGGGACTTCTATAGTTGTTTTTTGTATACGTTCACTGATCACCTGATCTTCATTTTGACAATTTTGGATTTCTAGTTGTTGCTGTGAATTTAATAAAATAATCTGTTCTTCGGATAGATTGCTATTAATATTGGCTATACAGGATTTTGGGATATAGAGTAATTCCGCATTATTTATTAAAGTAACATGATCATCGTATATTCTGCTTAACACCCCGAAAAACGCCTGGTCACTCAAACCATTGATAGACACCCAGTTATATCTCAACGCTTTCAATACATCCACTAAATAGTTTTTGTCGATATAATACACGATTTCTGCCGGAACACAAAAATTTTTAGCATTATTTGAAACAACCTGAATATGTTGCAGTGCGAAATAAAAAATATTTTGATTCACATCAACAACAATGTGGTCTTGTTTAACATCTAACAAAACCCCTCTAATAAATTGATTGTCACTAAGAAACAAACCAATTTCCATATTTATAAGGTCGCTTAGTGCTAGTTGAAGTTTTCGCTCATGCAATATTATGGCCCTCCTTAATAGAATAGCGTCGCTTCCAGCTAACAGAAGCGACGAATGCATCAAATAGTAATTTACTTTCTTTTTATGCGTCTTTTTGTTTATTGTTTTCTTTTGTTTTTCCTTGATTACTTTCGCCGGCTTTTTTTACTTTATCAATTTTGACTCCGTAGCTTATGTTGCGGATATGAAACAGGGAAACACGGATAATTTCTTCATTTGCAACAATTGTTACAAAATCATCAGTAACGATGTCCATTATTCCTTCTAGTGTTTCTGGTCCACCGCGATTAATCTTCACCCACCGAAGTGTTAATTTTCCCAAAACACCTTTAAAATCTTTAGCTTGAATGTACGTAAAGTTTTTTGGAATATCAACGTCGAGTTCCACCTGATCTTTCGCATTATAAGTTAGGCTTTTGATGTGCTGTGTATTGTAATAAATAATTCCTTCCTCTGCGTTCAGCAACGTAATATAATCCTCTTCTGCTGCCAGTAACTTACCAACACGGGATTCAGGTCCTCCTCTATCTACCTTTATTACCCTATCAACTAATGAATGGATCATTTCCGTATTCATAAAATTCCAACCCCCTTTTATAGTGTCCTGCTATCTATATGTGTCATGGGTTGACATAGTGATGGTCAAAAGCCCAATTTAGAATAGTGGGTCAAGTACAAAACTCTTTACCTTTAAAATCGGGGATACAAACATATAGAAGAAAGTACAAAAAACCACCTAAGTTCCTGCAGAATCAGACTTAGCTTTCGATTTTCAAGTTGATAAATGTAAAATAAGCGAACCCCCTTAGTATCAAGAGCGTCCGCTTAGTTTCTTATGTATTGGGTTGATCATAATAAAACGGTGGACTTTATGCTGTATTAGTTAGGCTGCCGACACAGTAAAGAATGTTTTGAATACAATGGATTAGACTCAAATTAAAAGGTGGGATTTTTATGCCAAAGGGGAAAAAAGCTAGAACTCGTCGTTCAACGACGGGCACTTCAACAACAGGTACCGCTAACACCGGTACTGCTAACACCGGTACTGCTAACACTGGTACTGGTACTGGCACTCGTACCGGCACTGGCACTCGTACTGGCACTGGTACTGGTACTGGTACTGGTACTGGCACTCGTACCGGCACTGGCACTCGTACTGGCACTGGTACCGCTAACACTGGCGCACCGAAAGGTCCACGTAAAGGACGTCGCAGCCGAAAATAACGTAATTGCTTCCGCTAAATCAATTATTCATTGATAAGGCGGAAGCATTTATCATTATCAAGCCATAATTAGTGAATTTCTTTATTAACGGATTGAATAATAGAAAGGAAAGAGAATTTATGTCCTATCTAATTCCATCTTATCTGTTAAAAATCGAAGACAATAATTTAGAGGATTTACGGGATGATTTATGGAACAACGACCCTGTTCCCGCATATTTGAATACGGAAGGCATTTCCTACGATATCGATATCGCCTATCGGGGATCTTATACACGGAAATTTCGTAAAAGATCTTATCGAATTGATTTCATCGATCCGAAAATGTTCGCGGGTGCTCGCGAAATTCACCTAAACGCAGAATACAAGGACCCCTCTTTGATCCGTAATAAACTCTCTTTTGACTTCCTTCATGACATTGGTGTTTTATCACCAAAGAGTCAACATATAAATTTAAACCGTAATGGCTCTCATAAAGGTATCTATTTACAATTAGAATCCGTTGATGAATATTTCTTGAAAAATAGAGGCCTTCCCGTAGGTCCTATTTATTATGCAGTCAACAATAACGCAAACTTTTCTTTGCTAAATAACGATAAGATGAAAAAATCTCTTCTTTTGGGCTATCAACGAGCGTTTGGAGAACCGTCAGACGACGACATCGTAATTGAGTTGATAAATAAAATTAACATGGTACCTCTTGCTGATTTCCCAAGTGAAATTTCTCGATATATTGATATTGATAAGTTCTTGCGCTGGCTCGCTGGAGCTGTTTGTTCAATGAATAATGATGGATTCACTCATAATTATGCGCTGTACCGTAATAGTGAAACAGGTCTGTTTGAAATCATCCCTTGGGATTATGATGGTACTTGGGGTCGGAAAGTCGACGGAGGAGCCATGCACTATGAATACGTCCCTATTGATGGAAAGAAGAACAACCATCTATGCTATCTTCTTATGCGTGTCCCAGAATTCCGTAAACTTTATAAAAACATCTTGACGGAAATTTTGGAAACCAAATTTACAGTAGACTATATGGAAAATAAAATAGTTACCTTGCACGAAGCCTTACGACCACATATTCTTCTCGATCCTTATAAACAAAGCGCCATTGATCTATTCGATAGTGAACCGGATTTCATTTATCAATTCATCCGCGACCGCAATAACTACTTGAAGACGCAGCTAATCAATTTTAACTAACGGAGTCTATGGTTTTTCTACCTTGTTTTAAATCAATACATTAATCAAGAATGGTAGAAAGGAGACACTACAGTGTTACCAATCTGTTTAAAAGATACTGGGAAATACGGTAGAGGACTATATGCTACACGGGCTATTAAAACAGGTGAACTTATTGAGGTTTCGCCTGTTTTGATTTCATGTAAAAATGAATGGAAGTATTTGAAGAAGACAATACTCTTTAATTATTGCTTCACCTGGGGTGACGACTATGAACATACAGCAATTGCTCTTGGGTATGGTTCGCTTTATAACCATTCCTATACGCCAAATGCAATGTTCACCTATAATATAGACAATCTATCAATCGACTTTTATGCAATCGCTGACATTGAGGATGGTCAGGAAATCACTATCAATTATAATGAGGATTCCGAAGATAAATCACCATTATGGTTCGATGTTATAGAGTAATAAATTGGGGGTTACACGTCTGAACAAATCGTGTAACCCTCAATTTATTTTGAAGTCGAGTCCACGTGATTTATTCAATCTTCATTACATTTACTGAGCCACCAAAAAAAGCCCTTGATGACTTACATCACACAAACGCCCCAACTTGCAGAAGACAAGTTTTCATAATGTCTGACTTCATGAGTAAATTTAGATTACAAAGGCAATGGGGCAAATACAGATTCTCTTTCGCCTGTCACAATGAGGCTCAGATGAAAAATAAAAAACCTCTAATGCTACATAATGCATAAAAAATAGGACTTTCAACCTTTTGGTGCTCTATGGTTTAAAATTTAAATTCGTTTTTAATTAGAATTAGTGAATTGAACTGCGCATACTTCAATATTCGGCGCGATTTGAATTTTCAATGACAGTTGCAGCCGCCTTTGCTAAGACAGCAATTGTTCGATTTAGTTGATCTTCAGTGTTCCCGATTCCTCCAAGCTCCACGACAAGAAGAGACGGATCAAGGTCCTGATTGTACTTCCCATCAACGTTTGCTCCATGCTTCATGACTAGATTTCGTGTAATTCCAGGCACAAGCAGTTCCATTTCATTTTTCAGTAGAACTGCATTTGCTCGATTACGCTCAAAATTTGAGTGTTCCATGCCTATAACAAATGCTACTTTCGCATATTGTTCATCATTGAACGCAATAGTTGTTATATCCGGGCCAGCGGAATCCCTATGAAGATCGATTATCAAATCATACTTTTTTTCCTGCATCTTTTTCTTGACATGTGGTCTAATCGCATTATAGGCACCGGTATGGGGCACTTCTACAGCTAACATATCCGTTTCAATTCCATTGAATTGCAATTGCGTTTTCAATTTCTCGCCAAACTTTGTAATGTTTTCAGTCTGGTGGGATACAGTGACTTTACCTTCTCTCGCTTGTGTCACCGGCTTAAAGGCTTCGTGGAAATGGGTAAAATAGAGTAGCGCTTTCCCTTCGGTCACTGATGCTGGCTCTAGTGCTGGTTCTATTATTGTCTCTGGCACTATTTCCTCTTCCAAAATATTCGCGGCGTATACCATGTAAGTAGACTCTTTCACGAGATTAGAAGATTTCGCCGACTGTCCCTTTGGAAATGTTGTTATAAGCATTGGAAACAGGAAGAGAAATAAGATAAGTGTGCCCCATATTTGCAGTGTTTTTTTCAAATGGCATCCCTCCGTGTTCCAACTATATGCGTTGGAACACGAGTTAATGCCTGTTTTTTATAGTCGAGATCCAGTTCGTCAATGAATCGGCAAGTGTTTCCGCATAAAGAGCAACCCACGAATCAATCTCTTTCGGAGAAACGAATGTGCGTAATTCATGGTTCGTCAACACTTCTTCAAACAACTGGATACGATCTTCGTGTGGCCACGTCGCCCAATCGCCAAAAATTGGTAGCAGGTTGGCTCGGTCAGCATCTTTATTTTCAGTATGCAGCCATGGAGTGACGGAAAGGCGCGATGAAGGGCTGTCCTTCTCCTCAATTTTCGAAGCAATATAACCAAACATTGAATTGATGGCATCCGCTATAAGTACAGGACCGTCAACTACAGTCGGAATTCCGATTGCGATTACAGGTATTCCAAGTACCTCTTTCGATATTTCTTTTCGGCTATTGCCTACGCCTGAGCCTGGATGGATACCTGTATCCGTCAACTGTATCGTTCGGCATAACCTGGAGCTATCTCTTGCCGCAAGTGCATCGATGACGATAAGTAGGTCTGGTTTTATTTCAGTAACAAGAGCTTTTACAAAGTCTGCTGTTTCCAAACCCGTCTGAATTGTCACACCGGGCGCATAGACGAATACTTTGCTACCCTCTTCGGAATAATAGCCAGGCACAATATCTCGCAACCTGTCCATCGTCAGCGGGCCGACAGCATCGGGGGTGATGTCACGATTGCCAAGACCTATCAAAAGAATCTTTCCCGTTTTGAGCGTTGTGATATCCACAAGGATCTCATCCAGTTTTTCAATTAACACACGCGCCATATCTGCAAGCCCTTCCCTATCATCCGCTGTTAGTGCTGGGACAGTCAGCGTAATATAGGTTCCTTGCTTCTTACCGATTTTTTCCTCACCTTGCGCATCGACTTTTACAGAAGTCACGATGACCCGACCTAATCTTTTTTCACCAAACAAAACCCCATCCGATTCTTGTAACCTGTTTTTTTCATTTGCCGTTCGGTGACGGACCATTTCTTCACTCTCATCTAGAAGATCCGTTCGATAAAAATCATACTTCTCCATACAATCACCTCACCTTTAAGTTTGTGCGATGTGACTAGGAAATATTCTTTGTTCTTTGATTAATTATCCAGTATTCAGCGGCTATATGTTCAGAGGCCGGCAGAACGCCAGGAAATTAGGCCACCACTCCTTAAATTTTCTAGTTGCCAGGGAATTTATAAATCTCTTGACTTGTGGATATTTTCTAACATGGGGATTTCACGTCTAATACTTGGCGGCGCTGAACAGGTGCTTGCGCTTTTGTTCTTGCAATCTGGCGCTTGATTTGATAAAATAATGCTTGTTGTGAAAGTGATATCCTAAACTTCGTGGAAACACTCTTGCCTTACCTGAAATTGGAGGTGAATGAAATGCCAAACATTAAATCTGCAATCAAACGCGTAAAACAAAGCGCTGCTGCGAACGAGCAAAACTCGAATACAAAGCATGCGATGCGTACTGCTGTACGTAAAGCTGAAACTGCTCTTGACGCTAAAGACGAAAACGCTACTGGCCTACTAAGAGATGCGATCAAAAAAATGGATACAGCTGCACGTAAAGGCCTTATCCATAAAAACACTGCATCACGTCAAAAAGCACGTCTTACTAAAAAAGCACTTTAATTTTTAATCTAAGAAAGGCCGCCCGATTATCGGACGGCCTTTTTTTTATTTCCTTAATGGCTCCATAAAGAACAACTCCAGAATTCGTTCCCTTTTTCCACTTGATGATTTCAATTTATAGTCAATGGCCGCGAGTTTACTTAAAATCAATAGTAAACGCTCAGAACTAGGCAAACTTCTATTCTCCATCATCAATTTCACCCGGTATGGATGGACGCTTAACGTTTTTGCAATTTGATGTTGCTGGTATCCTTTTTTATGAAGTAAACCCACATGCACCATGAGCCTTACCTGACTAGCAATTAATGAGGTCAACATGATTGGTTCTTCACCGTTACGTAATAAGTCATGGTAAATGGCTACAGTGTTCGACACTTTTCCAGAAACGTAAGCATCCGTTAATCGGAAGACATCCATTTCTGGTGTCCGTGGTACGAGCGACTCAATCACATCTGCCGTGATGTCCCCAAGACCATTCAAATATGTAGCCATTTTCCCAATTTCAGATGACAAAGTAAGCAAGTCATCCCCAGCCATTTTCACGAGAAACTCTGCGTCAGCGGATCCAATTCGTGACCCATTTGCCCCCGCTTCCTGCTGAATCCATGTGAACAGATCCTTCCCTTGCAGTCGTTTTGATTCAATGACAGTCGCATGTTCTTTAATTATTTTGGTAATCCGTTTTCGTGCATCCAATTTTTCATAAGGTGCTATAAATACAACCGTTGCTGTCGGTGACGGATTTGCCAGCCATGCTTCCAACATCTCCAAATTATGTGTCACTTTTTCCCGGGTTTTATCCGACGCTTTTAAAAATGATGCGTTTCCAGCTATGATCAATTTACGGTCTTCGAGGAATGGTAGTGTATCTGCCTCTTCAATGACCACCTCTACAGGAGTCTCGTCCAAGTCAAACCGAATGACTGATGCAGCATCAATATCAGGTAATGCTTTTTTCAGCCGGGTAATTGTGGTGTCGAATTGATGTTGTTCGAGACCAGTCAATAAGTAGACCGGATCGATTTCCCCTGCGGCTATTTTCTTCCATATTGCATTCGCCACATTATCCACCTCTTTCGATTTAGTACATTCCAATTATACAGTATAGTAAAACGACTGTATGAACAAATTGTGTCAGTTACAGCCGGACATGTTTAAAAAGTTGATTGCTATGGATTTTTGCTACGGAATCATCTATACTATAATGGAATCAGGAGGTGTAGCAATGAATGAGTTTGAACACGATGTACAGTCCAAACGTAATGATTTAATCGATTCAGGAATCGGCTTTATAGTCGCTTTCGTAGCATTCTCAGCTATTTTTGTTGTTGCTACAATAATCGACGTAGTCGCTGGCTAATATGTTTTTAAAAAACGGACAATACATCCTATCCAGGGTGTTGTGTCCGTTTTTTTACTTTTTCATGCTTGAGACTTCAAATTGATCTTTTTTAACAGTTACAGTAATCGATCCAAATTCGGCCGTTGACATCGTCGGTAACCCCTTTTTTACAAACGTTTCAACTACCTCTGGATGAGGATGTCCGTATCTGCTGTTCCTGCCTGCCGAAAAGATGGTTAGCTCCGGTCGAAGCGCATCTACGAACGGCTCCGTACTCGATGTCCTGCTGCCATGATGCCCCGCCTTCAAAATGACGGGACCAAAATCAGAATTCCCATAGTCGCGAAGAAATTGAGCTTCTCCCTCTTTTTCCATATCTCCTGTCAATAAAAACGAAGGCCCCGATGTTTTCATGAATAAGACAAGTGAACTTGCATTCCCATCATATTCTCCTTCTTTAGGTGCCACATAATAAAAAGCCGAATTTCCTTTTGTCCATGAGACTCCTTCTTTCATCGACAACATCGGAATGCGTTTGTCCCCTACAAACTGAATGATCTCTATCATCGCTACTTCCAATTCACTTCCTGGTGAAATATGAATTTCAGCAACTTTTATCTCTTCTAAAACCTCATCTACTCCTTCCATATGATCTGCATCTGCGTGAGAAATAATCAATTTGTCAATTGTTGTGATACCACGGCCTTTCAGATAAGGTACAACGATCTTCCTACCGACTTCAAACTGTTTTAAAGGTGTTTTCCAATTCGGCTCCCCGAATGTAATTGTGCCGCCTGTGTCAATCACATATACCGCTTGTCGAAAAGGTAATTCGATAACAATACTGTCCCCTTGTCCGACATCTAGAAACGTTACTCTTAACGAGCTGTCCATATACGGTATGAAATGAATGACGAGTGCAGGAACGAGTACAATTGGCAACGATTTTAATACATTGCCACCTTCCTCACAGCGAATGAAAAACAACAAGACTCCCGCTACAGCAAGAGAAGCCCAAAGCGCATCGGGTTTTCCAGGTGTCCATAGTTGATAGGGTAAAGATGAAATCCAACTGGTTACATCCCCTACGATCCCCCTGAAAGGCTCATATACCATGAATAATAGACCAGCTACCTTCGGCAACACTGATGTCATTATCAGTAAAACAATGTTTGCGGGTAAAATGATGAGCGAATACAGTGGAACATAAACAAGATTAACAACAAATGATGAAATAGACAGTTCATGAAAATGAACGAGTAAGACTGGATACAAAGATAGTTGGCTGATTGATGTGACGAGAAACGAAACTCCAATGGCAGTCTTTGCTTTAGCTAAAATACCTGAAGAGTAGATGAGTGAACAGGCTGCTAGATAAGACAGCTGAAACCCTGGCTGAAATACAACAAATGGTTGATAAAGGATAAAACAAGCCGCACTTATCGCAAGTGCATCATCCAGTCTCACCTTTACCCTTCCTGACGACGCAAGAAGAACGAGTATAGTCACGGATACCGCACGCCAGACAGAAGGTGCCCCTCCAGCCATAACCGCATACAGAGGCAACAGGGCCATAAGAAGTGTATCGATTGTTTCTTTCCTGATAGTTGCCCTGAGCAGCAATTCCCGTAACATGAATGTCAGCAGTCCGACATGCAACCCTGAAATTGCAAAGAGATGCGTAATGCCGAGGGTGCGATAATTTGCTGCTAATTCTTCGTCCATCCCGCTCCGGTCGCCAATAAGCAATGCTTCTGCTTCCACTTTTAACGTTTCAGGGAATGTGGCTTCGATATGATTTTTCACTTTCCGTCTCTGTTCAGATAATCGTGTCAAGATGCCAGATTTTTTATCTGCCTGAATAATTGTGTCGGATTCAAATATTGCCGATGCTCCGTACATTCTCATGTATTTCAGCATGTCGAAAGAATAATCATGTGAAGGTATATCCGGTTCACGAAATGAACCTGACATCGTAAATGTCACGGACGGGATATTCATCTCAAGAAAACGAGTTTTTTCTTGTTCACTGCTGATTGTATAGATGGCGTAAACCATTTCATCGGTAGAGGTTTTCGCAAACCCCTTCATCTTGCCGCCGTCAATTTTTACATTATCGGTCCAAGTGAGGCTAAGGGTTGCATCGCCGGTTTCTTTAATTATGGGAATCGTCGCTGAAATATAGAAAAAAGAGAAGAGAGCGGTCGCAACCGCGAGGATAGGTGTGAGGAAATCTTCTTTTCTGCTCAAGAAGATGGGAAGAAGAAACAGATTACAGAGTAGGAGATAAACCGGACCGTATGCAGCAAATGCTGATACGGCGACCGGAATTGCTAGATACATGAAACGAACACGTAAAATCATTTGTCGAATAAGCTATCCACCCTTTGTTTGTAAGGGGCGAGTTCTTCATTTCCAGCGCCTAATGCCTGCATTTTTAGCAGCATTTCATTGAAAAGCTCTAACTTACCCTCACTGGAAAAGTCAACTTTCTTTTCATCAAATGGAATATGCAGAACGGAAACATCCGACTGCGCAAAAAGCTTTAATGCATATTCGTCGTTTTTATAATCTGTTGCGTAGATGACATGCTTAATGCCTGCTTGAATAATTGCTTTTGAACATTGCAGACATGGGAAGTGCGTCACATACAGCGTTGATCCTGCAACAGGTATGCCATACTTCGAACATTGCAGCAATGCGTTCATTTCCGCGTGGATAGTCCTCACACAGTGGTTCCCGACAACATAGCAACCGTGGTCGATACAGTGGTCTCCCCCTGATATGGAACCATTATAGCCGCCTGCAATGATTCGGTTATCCCTGACAATCGATGCACCGACGGAAAGTCTTGTACATGTACTTCGAACTGCTAATAGATGGCACTGGGCCATGAAAAACTGGTCCCACGTTATTCGCTCCATTGTGAATGCCTCCAATATTTATTTCGTTTATATATGTCAAAAATAAAGAACCCCAATGAATTCGCTGCGGCGCTCGGGGATGCCTCTCGCCATAAGCCAGACAGCTTCGCCGTCAGACTTATGGCTTCGGCTACCCTTGTTAAGGCGCCTTCGCTTAGTTTATATAGGTATTCACTTTTTCAACATATTTAGCACATTCTCATCCTAGATTGTACTTCAATCAATTCACTGTAATCTTAGGCTCTAGTTTTTCGAATGTTTTCTCGCCAATCCCAGACACTTCCATCAATGATTCAGGCGATTTGAAAGAACCTTTATCCGTCCGGTATTGAACAATTGCAGCCGCTTTTGACGGGCCTATACCAGGGATTGTCATCAATTCTGTTTCATCCGCGGTGTTAATATTGACTTTTCCGTCATCTTGAGGCGTACTTGTCCCACTTACTGGGGTGAAGGAAATAGCTAGCACTTCTTCTCCATCGACCGGTACATAGACTACAAATTCATCTGCCAGTTTCATAGCATGGTTCAGCATTCTGGAATCAGCGTTTGGCAAATAGCCTCCTGCTGCGTTAATAGCATCAATCAGGCGGTCTCCATCTTGCATCGCATAGACACCAGGGTGCCTAACAGCACCTTTCACATCGACAACGATGGGAGCTGGAACAATTTGAACGCTATTTACAATTTCTTCTTCAATCTTTTCTTCAATTAATTCAGGGAATGGGTTTTGGTCGCTCATGACAAACGTATCATCGTCAGCCTGTCCTTTGGGGAAGAACAGAAAAGCGGATATGACAGCGATCGCTGCAATTGGGGTTATAATCTTACGCCATTTACCGGATACAAACGAAAGAAACAGTACAGTCACCCTTTCTTCGGCGGCATCCATATGGAGTTCATTCTACTATAAATGAATGCCTACCAATTGAAAAGGTTTATTTTCGTACTTGGAAAAATATTCGTTCACTTTCTTCGTGTGGCGCTTCATCTTCCCAATCTGCAAAAATCCGTTCAATCGAAAAACCTGTGTCCATAAGCATATCTGCGTAGTCACTTACTGGAAACGTTCGTTGCGTATGAACCTCATCAAAACGCCTATACAAACCACTTTCGCCCTTAACGAAAAAGGCCAGTTCAGAATAAACGGAGTGTTGTTCTTCGCCTTCTTCCGTTATCCACATGTATGTTATTCGACCATTATCAAACGTAAAAGGACCTTCCATGAAAATGACATCCGTTTTAAAAGTTGAATGGACATCAAAGATCAATTTTCCACCAACCGCAAGGGCCGAATGGATTTGACGAAATGTCGACAGAACATCTTCACGATTCGGTAAATAGTTTAATGAATCAATGGCGATGACAGCGACATCATAGTCCGCAAACCCCTCAAGCTGTTGCATAGGTTGTTCGATAAATTGCACAGGCAAAGAAAGCGACTGTGCACGCTCTTCTGCCACCGCTAACATGTCGGCAGAAAGATCGATTCCAGTCACTTGTGCTCCTTGCTTAGCAAGTTTCATGGATAATAGGCCCGTTCCACATCCGATATCTAGTACACGTTTACCGTCAATCCCCCCTGCCGCTACATCAATAATATCAATGTATGCGTCATAGGGAATGTCGGTCATTAGTTCATCGTAGACAGAAGCGAATTCGGAATAAGCCTGATTCATCTCTCTTCAGCCATGTCCAACATTGGTGCGTCTCCCCAAAGCTTTTCAAGGTTATAGTAACCACGTTCGTCTTTGTGGAATACGTGAACAACAACATCGCCTAGATCGACGAGTACCCATCTAGCCATGTCCATTCCTTCTATTCTTTTTGTGTTAAATCCAGCTTCAGAAGCTTTGTCAGCTACTTCTTTTGCAATTGCTTGAACTTGGCGTCCTGAATTCGCATGACAGATAATGAATTGGTCCGCGATAAGCGATACCCCTTCCATATTCAGTACTACGATGTCCTCGCCTTTTTTATCGTCGATTGCTTTATAAGCTGTTTCTAGTAATGTAGTAGTCATAATTTCACTGTTCCCTTCTTATTTAAGGTGCTCATTGTAACAGTCTATCGAATCCGGAAAAACCGGTACTCTTTTATTCACAAGAAATTGCACTGACTGATAAATGCAGGCTTCCATTGCTGTTTCAAGATTTTCTTCAGCTTTTTCTCTTAACTCATCCACTCCTGGAAAGCTGCGTCCAGGTTCAATCATATCAGAAACATAAATCAACTTTTCAAGCGGGGACATAGTTGCCCGACCGGTTGTATGATAGCGGATTGCGTTCAGGATATCCGCGTCGCAAATCCCAAATTCATCACGAGCGATAATTGCCCCAACTGGAGCATGCCACAACTCGTGATGAAATGACAAGAGCCGTGAATCTTCGTTTGCTGTGTTTAAAACGTTATGCAGGTCAGCCTTGTCCATGAATTTCGCAATATCATGGAATAGCGCCGCTTGCCCAGCTTTAATCACTGGAAGTTGGTACTTCTCAGCCAATCTTTTTGCCGTTTCCGTTACCCGTAAAACGTGTTCATAACGCCGTATCGGCATACGTTTAGCGATTTCTATTTTCAGCTGTTCAACTTCCATACAAACCCTCCTTGCGAATAAAAGCTTCCACCGCAGGCGGGATAAGCAATTGGACGGCGCCATTGTCGGAAAAGCGTTGCCGAATCAATGTAGAAGACAACTCAATTTGTGGGATATCCACCATAATAATTGGAAAATCTGTTGTTCCGATAGTCCCTGGACGTCCAACACCTACGAAATTGACAAGCGTGACAAGTTCTTCAATACGGTGCCATTTAGGCAACAAATCAATCATATCACCGCCGATGATAAAGTAAAACTCACTTTGCGGTTCAATCTCTATCAATTGTTTCATCGTATCAAACGTATAGGAAACACCGCCGCGTTCCACTTCAAAAGCGGATACGGTCAAGCCATCAATAGCCTGAACAGCAAGTTCCACCATCTGCAATCGCTGTTCAGCAGTCGCATCACCAGGTGCAGTTTTATGCGGTGGAACCGCTGTCGGCATTAACCGAACTTCATCAAGACCGAGAGATTGCTTTACTTCATTCGCAACAATCAGATGTCCGATATGAGGCGGGTTGAATGTACCGCCAAGAATGCCAATCTTTTTCATATGGTGCTTACCTCCTTATGGAAGTTCGATCCGTTTTTTCTCAACTGATTCTTTATATAAAACAATGATTTTGCCGATAACTTGAACGACTTCAATTCCAACTTGTTCTTCAAGTTTCGCCGCAATTTCATTTTTGTCTTGGTCACAGTTTTGTAGAATTGTTACTTTAATAATTTCTTTTGCTTCAAGCGCTTCTTCAATCTGCGTGATAACCGATTCTGTCAATCCGCTTTTACCAATATGGACAAGTGGTTGTAGACGATTTGATTCGCCACGAAGAAAGCTTTTTTGTTTATTAGTTAACATAGTAATTTATCCTCCAAGAGTTGTCGTTATTTTGTCAATCATAAATCCTGTTTCAGGGCGTACTTCTGTCCAAGTCTCGAACGCAAGCGCTCCTTGATGGACGAACATGCCGACCCCGTTCAATGTGTGCGCTCCCCTTTTACGGGATTCTGAAAGGAATTCCGTTTCAAGGGGATTGTAGATAATATCAGCCACAACAGTTCCTTCAGAAACATTTCCCGGATTTAAAGGCATTCCTAGTTGCGAAAAGTTCATACCGACCGATGTCGTCTGGACGATCAAGCCGAATTCAGATAGAGATAATTCTGCATCCGATACCGATAATACCGCCGAATTGGAAAGGTCATCTGCTAGTTGTATGGCTTTTTCAAGTGTACGGTTCGTGAAAAAGATAGGGCCATATCCCGCGGACTGAAGTGCAAAGGAGATACCGCGTGCAGCACCGCCCGCTCCGATAACGAGAACTTTTTTATCCTTACACTTCTCACCATAGGCTTCTTCCAACGAACGGACAAATCCCTTACCGTCTGTATTGGAGCCAACGAGCGTGCCGTCCCCGAGTACATGGACAGTATTCACTGCGTTCATTTGTCGCGCGGAAGCATCCAACTGATTAAGAAACGGGATGATAGCACTTTTATGCGGAACTGTAACGTTCCACCCTGAACAGCCCAAATTCTTCAAGCCCTCTACCGCTTCCCGCAGTCTGTCTGCTGTTACATGTATGGGAATATAGCATGCGTCAATACTTTCTTCATCAAACCAAGCTTCGTGCATACCCGGAGACATTGATTGTTTGATTGGATCTCCGATAACTGCATACCACTTTTTCATAATGAGTCCCTCCTTAGATAAGGGTTCAAAAAGGAGGATGAAAAGAGCCGAGGAGTACTAGGAAGCGCAGCAACGAGCAGCGCAGCGTATGCACTCAATACACGTGAGCAGCGGAGTAGCAAGCTGACAACGTAATCTGAAGACTTATTTTCACCGGACTTTTTGAACTTCCTCTAGATTAATGAAGGGCGTAGTACAACATCGACCCCACGAGGTGCATGAATTGCGACGACTACATTAGGATGCTGAATCGTGATCCAACCTAGCCCCGAAATAACAATGTCCGTTTTCGCTTTTTTAATCGAAAATTCATGACGCACAAATGGCGGTAGCGTTTCAAGCGATTCACCAGATGGCGGTGATAGCATCCCGCCAAGGTGTTCTTTGTACAAATGATCCGCATTGGAAAGCTTTGTCCGGTGAATCGATAATTCATTCGAAACATGAATTGTAAACGACGAACGGGCACCAGAAATAAAATCAAAACGCGCAAGACCAGCGATGTATAGTGTCTGTTCAGCGTTCAGCTGGAATACTGACGGTTTCAACTCTTTTTTAGGTGTGATTGCTTTCAAATCATTTGCATTTAAATGATGTGCTATCTGATGGTGATTAATAATCCCCGGTGTATCATAGATAGCTTTTCCATCCTCAAATGGAATTTCAACAAGATCTAAAGTTGTTCCTGGGAAATGGGAAGTCGTAATTACTTCTCCGATACCAGTCGCTCCTTTAATGATGCGATTGATGAACGTTGATTTCCCAACGTTTGTGCAGCCGACTACGTACACGTCTTTCCCACGGCGATGTTTATCAATCGCTGTGAGTGCTTCTTCCATCCCTTTTCCTTTATGAGCAGAAACAAGCAAAACATCAACAGGTTTCAAGCCAAGTTTAGCCGCTTCAGCTTTCATCCAGTTGATAAGACGGTTCGGGTTAATTGATTTCGGTAAAATATCTGCTTTATTACCGATTAATAAAATATCTTTAGCACCAACGAAGCGATGCAGACCGTTTATCCAGCTACCATTGAAATCGAAAATATCGACGATTTTAACGACCAACCCGTCTTTTTGACCAATTCCATTTAAAATAGCAAGGAAATCATCGCCGGATAATGATACGGGTTGTAATTCATTATAATTGCGCAGTCGGAAACAACGCTTGCAAATAACGTCCTCTTTTTCTAAAGAAGCTGGCGGCGTAAAGCCTTCCAATTTCGGGTCTTCAGTCTGGATTGTTATTCCACAACCGATACATTTAATTTCTTCCAAGCTTATTCCTCCCACTTAATCAAGCCACGGCGTTTCAATCCCGCCATGATCCTTCTTTCAATCTTCCTGTTGAACTTCGTGATGGCGGCGTCTGACGTCGCAACTGGCACTACGAGTATCGTGTGTAGTCCTTTTCTGTTACCGCCAAGTATATCGGTCAGTAACTGGTCACCGATGACGACGACTTCCTCTTTTTTGACGTTCATAGAGCTAAGTGCCTTTTGGAATGATTTCCGCATTGGCTTGCGTGCATCATTTATAAATGGAATGCCGAGAGGTTCGCAAAAGGCTTTGACACGCATTTCATTGTTGTTCGAAACGATGGTAACCTGTATGCCAGCATCTTGCATTGATGTTATCCATTCAATGATTTCAGGTGTTGCATCAGGCCTGTCCCACGCGACTAGCGTATTGTCCAGGTCCGTGATTACCCCTTTGATTCCCTTATTTTTTAGTGCTTCAGGTTGAATATGAAAAATGTCTTTCACATACTCATCCGGCAAAAAATACTTATACACGATATCCACTCCGATATAGTACTTAATCTGAAACAATTATAACATAATAACGTAACTTACATGCATTTATAAGAAAAGCGGAGGGCGCCCGCTAGACGCGACAGGCATAAGTCGATCCGGCGACGTGGCGCTCTTTGCCACATAGCTGGATTGCTTATGACCCGAGCGGCTGGCGCCCGGAGTCTAGACAGCGACTCGATTAGAGAAACGCAAGTTACATTCATCTCACTTAAGTTGGCCAAAACAAGGACATCCTTTATCGCCTGTCCGACTAAAAAAACGGTGATACGGCAAGACCCGACCGCATATGCTGTCATACAACGACACAGGAGGTGGCCCGATGAGCGGGTTTGTCATGGCGATTGTCCAGCTATGGCTCGAAATTCCTGCAGTGATTGGCTATATTAGAGGGCAGGCTTTCCAGCGCCCTCTATCCAAAGAGGAAGAAGCAGCTTGCCTGCAACGTCTTGCAGAAGGTGACGAGGATGCTCGGGATGAATTGATTGAGCGTAATATGCGGCTCGTCGCCCACATCGTAAAAAAATTCCACCCAAAACACGAACTACTTGATGATTATATCTCAATTGGAACAATTGGACTTATGAAAGCGGTGAACAGTTTCACCCCGGATCGCAAAACGAAACTGGCCACGTACGCCGCCCGCTGTATTGAAAATGAAATACTCATGTATTTACGAACACAGAAAAAGGTACAAAAAGACGTCTCCCTCTTCGATCCAATCGGCATGGATAAAGATGGTCAATCCTTACAAATTGCTGATTTGCTTCAGACTGATGATGACTCCCCGGTAGATGCCGTCGAAGAGAAAGAAAGAAAAGAAAGGCTGTACAGACACCTTGGAAAGCTTGATGGCCGGGAACTTGAAATCATTCAAAGACGATATGGCCTGTTAGATGACCTGCCTATGACGCAAAAAGAAATTGCCGAGCAGCTCGACATTTCGAGAAGCTATGTCTCTCGTATCGAAAAACGCGCAATCGTTAAACTGTATCAGTTATTCAAACATGAATACAATGATTTAAATTAAGGAACAAAAGCGCAAGCACCTGTACAGCCCTGACAAGCAGGAGGGATTCAGTACAATCCCTCCCGGATGGCCTGGAGTCTAGACGTAAAATCTCTACGTTACAACTTATCCAAAGTACGATATTTTATTAATCCCCAAGCAATAAAGAAAAGGCGTTTCCACGCGGGAGTGATCCCAGCATAGGAAACGCCTCTTCTTATACAGCTCAGTCCGCGCTAACTTCACGGGAGATGACGACTGCAATGATTGTTGATGCGATAAATACGCCTGCCATTAAAAATAACATAGTAAAATCCCTCCTCGAAAAAAGAATATCTGCAAGATCTATTCGTATACCTATCTTACCACGAAATGCTTAAAGTTTCGAGATGACTTTTAAAACAATATCTGTAGAATGACGTGCGGCAACTGGAAGGAACTCTTCGAAACTAATTGATGACTCTTTTCCTGCAATATCTGATAGTGCACGAATGACAACAAACGGGGTACCAAACTGATGACACACTTGAGCGACAGCCGATGCTTCCATATCCGCAGCAATCATCAGTGGGAATGTCTCCTTCACTTTTTTAACATGATCAGCATTGCTCATGAACGTGTCACCCGAAGCGATGAGTCCTGTCGCGTGCGCATGTGCTCCGATTTCTTCGACAGCAGCACGAGCTACCTCCACAAGTCCTAAGTCTGCTGGATACGCTGCAGGTTGTCCTGGAACTTGACCATGCTCGTAGCCGAATGCAGTTACATCGACATCGTGATGACGCACTTCATTGGAAATAACGACCGTGCCGACTTCAAGTGACTCATGGAATCCACCTGCTGAGCCGGTATTGAGAACAACATCAGGCTTGAAATTGCTTAGCAAAAGCGTCGTTGCAATCGCGGCGTTAACTTTACCAATTCCACTTTTCACAAGTACAACGTTGTGCTCACCGATTTTTCCTTCGATGAATTCACACCCCGCAATTGTTATCGCAAGACCTGAATCGATTTCTTCACGTAAAAGTGTTACTTCTTCTTCCATTGCACCGATTATTGCTATCTTCATAGTAATCCCTCCACTACACTGCTTTATGTCAATTTAATACTTAAAGTCCAATGTCGTCAATTTATCCATTTTTACAGGTTTCCAGCCTTCGCCATCCACCCATTCGAGGTAGACACGGTATTTCTGTGAGCTATCCCTTGATGAAACGATTCCAATAGATTTCTGCGGTCCACCACCGTTTTTAATCTTCCAAAAGATCATTGAGTCTTGTGATAGACCGGTTGCATAGGCAAGTGCTTGTTTTTTCTCATTCCAATCAACTGATTTGACATCGTACTGAGACACATGCTCACCCGTTTGTGTCGTACCTATAGGTTTCCATGCCGTGTCAGTTACCGTCTCGGCAATGATTGCGTCGTCTGAAGGAACGGATGTAACCGAACTAGGCTCGTCACTATCGTCTCCAGCAGTTGTTTCATCTGCTTTATCAGTCTCTATCGTGTTCGCTGGTTCAGACGTCTCTTCCTCCGTAGTTGAATTACTATCTTCTATGCCGTTATCCTTATCGTCATCTTTAACGTCTTCTTTAACGTCTTCTGCCACATCGTCATTGACAGGACTACCATTTGCCGTTTCTTCAATACCGCTTGGTTCTTTATCACTCTTGTTGCCAGTGAAAATTGTTACTGTAGCGACAACAATAAGTACGACAACAACCGCAATCATACTATTCAATACTTTATTTCGATTACGGCCTTTTTTCCGTTCAACTCTCGAAAGTTCAGGTTCTCGTTCCGTCATAAGCATATCAACTCCAATTAAGATTTTGACAACTGCCAGTATGTAGTTGACGAGTAGCAACGAAATTTGTTCCATAAAGTTCTTCTGACTTATTAAATATGATAGCCGCCCTCACAATAGAGGGCGGCTATCAGTAAGTCATTTTATATCAAGAATAGTAACTGACATTTCTCCACCCGGTGTAATAATTCTAACTTGATCACCTTTAGAACGACCGATAAGGCCTTTTGCAATTGGTGAATCATTTGAAATAAGACCTTCGATTGGATTCGCTTCTGCAGAACCAACAATCGTGTATGTCTCCTCATCTCCGTCTGGCAGTTCTTTGAATGTGACAGTTGTTCCAAGGCGTACTTCGTCAGTATTTAGTTCGTCTGCAGTGATGATTACCGCATTGCGGATCATCGACTCAATCGATACAATTTTACCTTCAAGGAAACCTTGGTCCTCTTTCGCGGAATCATATTCCGAGTTTTCCGAAAGATCCCCGTGACTACGCGCGATTTTTATGCGCTCGACAACTTCTTTTCGTTTCACCGATTTCAGATAGTCTAGCTCTTCTTCTAACTTTTGTTTACCTGCTGCAGTCATTGGAAATTTCTTTTCTGTAATCATTACAACACCACTCCCTAATATTCCTGTTCATAAAAATACTATGCCACTCCTACAACAGGTATGCGACATAGTGCTAAATCTGTATAGAATTCTGTCATTATCATATTACAATTCTGTTCCAGATTCAAGAATTGTTTTTATTTTTGTAACCATTAGGTCAATTGCGACTTCATTATGGCCGCCTTCTGGAATAATAATATCGGCATACCTCTTCGTTGGTTCGATGAATTGATTGTGCATTGGGCGTACGACGGACAAATATTGCTCGATGACCGATTCAATTGTTCTACCACGTTCATTAATGTCACGCATAATTCGACGAATAATACGCAAATCTCCGTCTGTATCGACAAATAATTTGATATCCATCAGGTCACGTAACCTTTCGTCCTCAAGAACCAAAATCCCTTCTAGGATAATGACATCTTTTGGTTCGATAATAATCGTTTCTTCAGACCGCGTGTGTAATGAATAATTGTACACGGGTTTTTCCACGAGCTTTCGGTCAATAAGCGTTTCAACATGATGAATTAGTAGATCTGTATCGAATGCCAGTGGATGATCATAATTCGTTTTCAAGCGTTCTTCAAATTCCAAGTGAGACTGGTCTTTATAATAATAATCCTGTTCAATAACGACCACAGAATGCTCTTTAAACACATCGTAGATTGAATTGGTAACACTTGTTTTACCCGATCCTGAGCCACCTGCAATACCGATGACGAGAGGTTTTCTAGATTTCATTTCAAACTCCCTTTACGCATCAGAATATCCCTTTACTCTAGGATATCCACATTAATGTCTTCTTATTTTTTTACTGCAATTAATAGCCCGTCTCCAACCGGAAGCAAAGACGTTTCGTACTCCTGATTATTCATAACCCATTCAGTAAATTCTTTCAAGTTGCGTATCATCGTACGGTTTCGCCTTGGGATATCCTTATCTTCGAGCAGCACTATACCATGCATAAACATATTGTCGCAATAAATAACGCCCCCAGTATTGAGGGTAGGCGCATACTTTTCAAAGAATCGTTTATACTGCCCTTTGGCAGCATCAATGAAAAGAGCATCGTAAGTCTTATCAAGAACGTCAGCACTGTCCGTTAACAACGCGTCCGCTTCAATAATAGCAATCCGTTGTTCAAAACCACTCCGCGCGATGTAGTCAACCGCTTTCAAATACCGTTCAGTGTCTCTTTCAATAGTCACAATTGAAGCCTTAGGCAGTGCCCCAGCAATCCGGATTGCCGAATAGCCGATTGCACTGCCGATTTCAAGGATTCGTTCAGGATTTTGAAGTCGTAATAGGCTAATAAATAAATCGATACCGTCATTATCCATGATTGGAACATGATGTTCAACAGCGAACTGTTCCATTTCGACAATGAGCGGATCTTTTTCTTTCACGAAACTTGCAACATATGTCTTATAGTTATCCATTGCGTTCATCTCCAGTTCAAAACCGTCAATCCCCTGACAAATAAAGTGCCTTGTTTTCCAAATGTTGATCATAAGTATCCGTAAAATGATTGACACCTTTTTTATCAGCTAAGAAAAATAGATAGTTCGTTTTAGATGGGTCTATAACTGCTTCAATCGAAGACCTTCCTGCTCCCGCAATCGGTCCAGGTGGCAATCCTTTGACGACATACGTATTATATGGATCCTCTATTTCAAGATCCTTATAGAGCACTCTATCTTTGTGCTCGCCTAGTGCGTAAAGAACTGTTGGATCCGTTTGAAGTGGCATATCTATCTTCATGCGATTGTAAAATACACTGGCAATCGTTTCTCTATCTGATTGCGCCGTCGCCTCTTCTTCAAGCAGTGAAGCGAACGTCAACAACCAATGAACCGATTTTTCATTGCTTTGAAGATAATCAAGATAAGGTGTTACATTAAGCGCAGTCCCTTGAAGCATCGCATCGACTATTGTTTCAATTGATGGTTTTTCTTCAAAAAACGGATAAGTCGCTGGGAATAAATAACCTTCCAACGGATATTTAATGTTTTCTGCTTTAATATCTTCTGTCAGGATTTTTGAATATTTCCCCATCAACATATTGATGGTTGCTTCGTCATTTACATAGACGAGGAATTCTTTTTCAGGAATTCCGGTACTTTTTTCGACAATTTTAGCAATTTGTTTCAATGTCAGTCCTTCTGGAACAGTCATTGTAAAGACAGGTTCTCTATATACTTTTCCTGTTTTTAAACTTTCAATGATTTCATCAAGCGTCATCGATTTCGTTAAGCCATACGTCCCTGCTTGAAACTGAGAATTATTATTGAACTTCACGTAATATTTGAACAGACGAGCATCTTTAACGATTCCTTTTGCTTCAAGTTTCGCTGCAATCGTGTCTACGCCAGACCCGATTTGTATTTCAACTTCAATTACTTCTTCGGAATCCGGGTCGATGGGTTGAAGGGCCCCTGTTATGTATTTATAGACGTAGCGGCCACCAATTAAGCCAATAAGCACTAGAACAAGTACGATTACTAGTACAATCCTTCTAACGATTTTCACTTCTTTCTTCTTTTCACGCATTCGCTCGAACATGATATCTTTTTTCGAACCATTATCCATGCGTAATCCACCTCTTTCGTTCGAAGCATAATAAGAAATGCGCAAGGCGCCTAAAAGGAACGCAGCTTAAGTGCGCCACTTCCTGTGGCAACAGCTGCATGACCTACATCCTGTAGGCCCGCGACGGGCATAAGTCGATCCAGCGACGTGGCGCTCTTTGCCACATAGCTGGATTGCTTATGACCCGAGCGGCTGGCGCCTGGAGTCTA
>NZ_JADPRX010000019.1:0-73159 GCF_017347125.1 Sporosarcina sp. E16_3 | reverse complement strand
ACACTAATTTTCCTGCCTTCAACTTGGGGGCAGGAAAAAAACAAACGAAAGTGTTCAAAGTTAATTAGCAAAAGTGTTCAATTCTACTTGACGCTTACAGCTGTAGCTAAATAGCTTTCGGGTAATTTCATTTCCGGTCTTTTACTTCGTCCGCGATGTTGCTGCATTTGTTCTTCACGTAAGATACGGTACATCGTTGATTCAGATGCGATGTAGATGGATTGGTCTGCCAGCTTCGGTACGATTTGTGAAGGGGGTAAGTCAACAAACTCTTCTTTTTTGACGACATTCAATACATCTTGCCTTTCTTGTTTTGTAAGCTTATTTTTTGGTTCAGGACGTAGTGCATGGGGACGTTGATCTTCCTTTACGTCACCATCAGATACCCATCGTTCATACGTACGTACACTAATATTCAGCTCTGTACACGCACGTGCTAATCGGGCACCGTCGTGATTAGCTTCCTGAATTAGTTCAACCGCGAGCTTGCGATCTGACGGGGAAATCATTCGTCCTCTAGATCCCCCCAGATCGCTCCGGCCTTTTTTCTTAATAGTAGTAGCGCTGCTGCTTCTGCCAACGCCTTTTCTTTTTTGCGCAAATCTTTTTCAATCTCGGATGTACGCTTCTTCTCTTCTTTTAACTCTTGAGAAAGTCGTTTGGTTTGATTAATTTCACCAGTATTTGCGCTCAGGCAGACGGAACGCCATGCATCGATTTGTTCTTTATATAAACCTTTTTTCCGGCAGTATTCTGCTAGATCTGCTTGGTTCATCGCGTATGTTTCCAGCACAACTAAGAACTTATCTTCACTACTCCAGCGCTCAGAAGTCTGTCCATTTCCAGGAGTTGCATTTCCGTCAATACGTGCTTTGTTTCTCCATTTATATAGGGATTGTGCTGAAATTCCAAGGTCATCACTAATACTTTTAACAGATTCGTTATTTGGGGGCATCATTCTAACGAGGACAGCGTCCTTCATTTCCTGCGTATATCTAATTGTAATTTCGTTCTTCATGTCGCACGACCTCCATCTATTATTTAAAGTATAACAGGAGAGCATCCTACGACAACTAGCCTAACAGAGGGGGGTCATACAGTGTGAACAAGAGCTACTGATTAGAATACCTAATAAATTTCCTTTAGTAATATCTTTTATATTAATTGAATCTTTACCATTAAATACTTCTACACTGTTCATTTTCCTTCCGATTCCTTTAGGAAATTGAGATTCTTCGGTTTTCTTTATTATTGATTTTTCAATTTCCCTTTTATTTTTATATACTACGACAAGTATTATTATTATTATAAGTACTAGCATTAAGTTTAAAATGTTCAATTAATTACCTCGTTTTTTATATTTTTTCTGAGATGATATTGGTTTTTTATGTGTCTAACCAACCATCAATAAACTCTCTATTTTCCTCACCGAAATACTCAATAAAGAATCGGGAAAAGTTCTTACTATTTACATACTTAAATTGGTGTTCATTAAAGTAATCAGATAAAAATTGAATTGCTTCTTCTTGTCCTCCACGTTCTCTAAAAAAATCCCTTAATATGAGTGGGGTTTTTCCATAAATAATGGATGTATATTCAGACTTTTTAAATTCATCTAATGAAAGATTTACTTTACTACTTGTACTAGTAATTTTTGCTGAATTACTAGCAAATTCATACCCGATTGTCTCGTCTTTGTACTTATCTGTTAAGAACATCGAGGCAACAAATACTGTTAAACTTTCATCGAGCCAAGCATCATGGTATGGATCATTCGAAACCATATTATAAAACCATTGATGTGCTATTTCATGAACAAGCGTATCCTCATAATTATCTTCACTATTCGAAACTTCTACTACATACGGATACTCCATATTCCCTCCATTTCCTATCAAATCTAGCTCAGGGTAAGGATAGTCCCCAATCTTCTTCTCAAAATAAGCAAAGACATCCCCTGCAACTTCAAGTTCTTCCATCAAAATTCCACTTCTGTTAAGTGGAAGAAATATCCTCAATGTGGTGTCATTAACTTTTAATGATTCACTGGTCCATTCCTTTGGATTTAAGAGTGCCATGTAAAAGTCTTTAATGTTTTCTCCTTCAAGTTTTCCTGTCATGGACGGACGCATGTCTCTATCTTCTACTGAACTAACCACAAGAAATTCTTCTGGAAGACTGTAGTTCACTTTATATCTACCATAACTTGTATGATAAGACTCTCCTTTCATATCATAGTCTTCAATATTCCAGCCATTTTGGTAGTGTGCTAACATTGGATACCATTGGGCCAAATAGAAGTTTGTACCCACTCTAGATAATCTGTTCCCATGTTCAGGGATTTTCATTGTGTAATCAATTTTCACTCGCTTCTTCGCACCTGGCAATAGCTCATTACCCAGTTTAAGTAACAGCTTATTGTTCAATAAATCGTATTGTATTTCTTCTCCTGATACCGTAACAGATGTAATAGAAACATCCGCGGCGTCCTGTAAAATTTTAGGTTTATATTCTTCAGTGAACGCATTTGGAATAAAATAGAATCCAATATCATTCCAAGTATCTGGAGAATCATTTGTAACATCTATTTCAGTACTTATTTGAAATAGATTATTTTTATCTAATTTAATGTCTATTAAGTAAGCCCCACTTGCACCAGGAAGAATAACCTCTTCCTCGGGTAACTTTATATCTGCGTTTGAGGGTTTCGAAACTTCTATCAGTTCCCCATCGGTTTTTAATTCCGTATTCAACGTAACTTTTTCAGACGATTCATTTTCTAAATTCGGTTTTGAAATTACTAAAAGCATAATAATACCAAGAAATATTGCTCCAGCAAAACTAAAGATAACTTTAAATCGATTTTCAGTTTTTTTAGAATTACTAAGTATGCCTTTAGCCCCTTCAATAGGTTGCATTTTCACCGCAATCCTAGATGGAATCCAACTTCCTAACATCCCTACTATAAATGGAATTAAACAACTTATTAGTGGTAACCATAATTCAGTTAGGGGTATAGGTCCATACATAAAGTAAATGATTATGAATGACAATACTCCACCAACTACGCCTCCAACTAGTCCTATAACTGCACCCTCAACTAACACCATTTTTCGTATATGTGAATTCTTCCATCCTAATGCTTTTAATAGGGATATCTCATTCCTACGTTCCTTAATATTTTGCCACATGATTTCCGTAGTGGTGAGTATAGAAATAATTAAAGAAATTGAAACAGCGATATAATGATGTATTCCAACTTCCATAGAAACATATTGACCTAACCAAGAGGTGTATAAAACACCGTTTAAACGAAAGGTAACATAGATAAACATTATTAATAATGCAGTTGGTAATGCTATTGCTAAGATAGAAACTAAATTTCTCTGTATTCTGCCCATCACTGTGTTGAAAACCATTGAGAATAAGCCTTTTGTTTTAATTACTCTTTTCCCTGTCAGATTAGTTTCACCTGTTCTCATTACATGCCAAGGGTGTATTTTAGTAATTAAAAGGGAAGGAAGTAAAGAACCAATGATATAAATAAATAATATAAAAAATGTTAATAAAAGAATCTCTGATATCGATAAAGTATCCGCGTCTTTAAAACTTAGCCCTAACTGAACCACGAATGTTAATACGGAAACAATTATGCCTATTAGAAAAGACTCTATTAAGAGAATATTTTTTAATTCCCTTAGTTTCCAGCCTATAGAAAGAAGAATCGCAAACTCTTTTTTTCTTGATAGATATGAAACTAAGTTGGTTGAGAATACATAAATAATCGCGACAAGGATTACACTCATAATTAATCCTGTGTACCCTAATTTTGTTTCTTTAAATATATTAATGGAAGATCCTTTTTTCAACCAAAGTTGTTCTACCCAACCAACTTCTTCATTCTTTCCTGCTTTAGGGATATTTATTAATAAAGGTTGTGGCGATGATCCTAACGTAATATCCGTATGCAGCCCTGTTTGTTTTTCAATTTCTTTTGCTACAATTTCTAATTTTTTCTGGCTCTCTTCACCAATTGTCGCGACATTCTTAACCTTTATTCTAATCGCAGATATTGGTTTATCTCCTAAAATTTGTTCCGCAGCTTCGATGGTTGTAAGCATTGTAGGTGGCTGCATTAAAAATCCATAAATGTTCGAATTAGAATTTATTTTTTTAGGTGGATTAACAGGTTGTCCGTAATTATTTAAAACATGAGTTGCAGTTGGGATACTGTATGTTTCCATTGGTAATTCATTCAATGGGTCCTTTGAAATGTTCAACTTTGACGGATCGTACAAACCAATAAAATATGGACTTAATCTCGGGTTACTTGCCATACTTTCTTCTGTTATTTGAGGTTTACGGTAGGTATCTCCCATTAACTCATTTGAATCGTCTTCATAAGGAATTACCTGAAGTGCTTTTTCCCACCTTTCAGGAAACGGACTTTCTATTGATTGATATGTAAGTGGTCCAGTTTTTTCCCGGAGAATACTACCTAAGCTTAATGTAGATGAATCATTTTTTTAAATTTTATCTCCTGTTTTACTATCAATTCCAGTCAAGTTCTCTATTAAAGATGCATGTACTTTCTCGGAATTATATGTATAATCTTTTACATCTTTTGATGACAACAACTTTAAGTATTTTTCTCCTCCATTTTTTTCAATAATGTCTAAGGACTTTTTCATCTTTGACTCGTTGTTAAACGGAATATCTAATCTTTCTAGTTTAAAGTTTAAATTCTGATTTAAAAATGATCTATTAGATAAGAGTATAGGGAATTTAGTATCTTTTACATTTATTTCCTTTCCGTCAATTCCTTCAAAGCTGAAATCGGTTGAATAAACTTTACTACTATCTGAAAAATACTTCTGTCCTTCTAATGGCAATACGGCATTTTCTAAACCAATTAGTCTTGCTTCCTCAATTGGATCTACACCTGCTAACAAGACTCTTGTATAACTTGATAAATTATTTTCAAAAGCAATTAATCCATATTTTTGATATAGAGTTGAATCAACTTGTTCGTAAATTCCCTTTGAAAAATATAACTCCTCCTTGTCTTCCTTAGAATCAAATCCCTCAAGATCTTGCGTTATAATTGTCAGTCTATAGATTCCAGGTTCCGATATAACAATATGTTTTAAAATAACATTATATCCAGTAAACCCGATCATACTAATAGGAGCTGCTATATCAATATCTTTGATTTCTTTTATTTTTTTGTAATCATCCAAAGAAATTCCACCTGATATCCCACTTATATAATTCGGATCAAAAAAATTGTCGTTTTGGGAAATACCTTTAGTACCTTCTGGTCTTACAACAATATGATAAGAAGCATCCCATTTCTTCTGTAAAGAATCAATTACTGTTCCTTTAGTTGATTCAGACAACCCGATTAATGTACTTAAGCCTCCGCTGATTAGTAAGGCACCTATCATCATCAGTAAAAATCGTTCCTTTTGCCTCATCCATCCTTTAACAATAAATGAAATCATACTGTTCTACCTGCTCGTTCTTTTATTATTGAACCATCCTTCATTTCAATTATCCGTTCTGCTTTTTCAGCTAATAATAGGTCATGTGTGACAAAAATTACTCCGCATTTTTCGTCTCTGTTTAATTGTTGTAGTAGTTCAAAGATAGTGTTACCAGTGTTCGTATCCAAGTTCCCTGTCGGTTCATCAGCCAAAATCCAATCAGGGCGAGCAATTAAGGCACGGGCAATTGCAACACGTTGTTGTTGACCACCAGATAATTGAGAAGGGAATGAATTTAACTTATCGGCAAGTCCTACTAAATTTAAGAGCTCTATTGCTCTCTCCTTTTTATTAAAGTTAACGGTTCTATTAAATAATGGAATCAAAACATTTTCTAAAGCAGTTAATGTTGCTAATAGATGGAATTGTTGAAAGACAAATCCAATATTATTAAATCTAATATCAGCTAATTCATCTAAACCAAGACCGTTAATTAGTTTATCTTCAAAATAAATCTGTCCACTTGTTTGTTGATCTAGAGTTCCCATAATACTAAGTAAGGTAGATTTACCCGAACCCGAAGGGCCCATAATTGAAACAAATTCCCCTTTAGTAAACTCAATACTCACATCAGATAACGCCTTATATTCGACTCCGTCACCTTTAAAATGTTTGGATACATTTTTAACAACAATATTTTCCAAAGATTACAAACCTCCCAAAGTAATTATAAAAATAAACAGACCCCTAAAGAGAAAGAGGCCTTTTGATTTCAAGCTATAAATAATCTATTAACCGACTTTAGCCATATTTAATGAAGTATTCTACAAACTTTTCCTTCGGATTTAGAGTAGATAATGTCTAATAGCTTTGAGATTTATTTGTTTAATATTATTTATAAAATACAGAATTAGGAGTTTATAGTTGTAGAAAAAAACTACAAAAATCCAGAGTGACATTATGAAAACCTCTTAATTTATATTAAGAAGTTTTCATAACTTTAATTAACAGCCACAGTACATGAAATACTTAGGACTACATTCTGAACCATCACGGTCATCGATTAACAGTTGATGACTTGCTTTGCCTGAACACTCTGGATGTGTACCACATACAATTGATACTTTTGTTCTTGTACATGGAATATACCTTGGTTGAATAAAAGAAGATAAGATTTTCATAATTTCACCCCTCTTAAAATTAATTTTAAACGAGAATATGCTAAAATTAACCTTAACTACCATTCCCATTTATAGTAACTTATGATAATGTAAAAAGTATATTCCGTCAATTTTTAATTAACAGTTTTTAATTATTGACAGTCATTTTTATGGAAATAAATTAATTAATGTAACAATTATCAATTTGATTACATTAATATGGAGGGATTGATTAGCATTATTTTAACTGTTTTATTTTATTTAGGGAAATTTTCTCTAGCGTTGGTTTTTCTTTTTTCTTTTGTAGACAAGATATTAAATAAGGAGAAACATCTTATATCTTTTAAAGCGTATAGAATCCTTACAGAACGCTTGGTTTATATTGGATTTTATCTTGTCCTGCTCTTTGAAGTGTTAATATTTTGTAATTTATTATTAGGAAGAATAAACATATTTACTGTCGTTATATTCAGTTCAGCGCTTTTAATATTTTCAATTGCAGTTACTAAAAATATAGTACTAGGAAATACAGACCAATCCTGTGGATGTGGCGGAATTTTAGAAAATAGTGTATTGCATTGGGGAATAGTTTTTAGAAATTTTTTCTTAATAATGGTTATTTCCCTATTATTTAAGTTGGAGAATGATAATATTCTATATATCATAAATTTTTGGGAAAAATTACTTATTTTTTCACTTTCTATATGTTTATTATTAACTATCATGATCAAAAAAGAAATAGGAAAAATAATTATCAAAAGAAATAACATTTTAAAATACTTATATTGAAAGGAATAATCATGTTATCAAATATATTACTATCAATCGTTCTTGTATTATTAATTATTCAATTTTATATAATACATTTCATCATCAAATATACTAGAGGTTTTCTAGAAGAAATAAGAGGGGTTAAAGGCTTTCAATTTAGCACTTTAGATATAGGTGATAATGCACCATTATTTCGTGTTTCCGATTCTAATAATCACAAAATAGTTCTGAAAGACAAACTAGAGAACAGCGATACTATTATGTTATTTGTTAATACTGAATGCTCAAGTTGTAATACTCTTATTCAGTCAATTTCAGAATCAAATTCCAAATATTCATTACCTATTTTTCTAATTAACAATGATACTAGTAACTCGGACTTTGTGTTTCTGGAGTTATTAAAAGACAAAGTTAATTATATAAAATCACCACAAATTTTTTCGAATTATCATATTAATATAACCCCATATTTTGTTTTAGTTGGAATGAATGAAAAAATAAAATCCCAAGGTGAAATAAAAGATTTTAAGCATTTACAATATATTTTAGTGAATTATATAGAATTGGATTCTCACAAACAAGACACTCTTATTACATCGTAGCAAAAATACTAAATAAAGATGTTACTGCCCAGGTTGTCTTTATACACATTCATTGTTTTACTGACTGTAGAATTCTAATGAGACTTTTTAGAGCCTTTTCGAGGGCGTACACTTCGAAAAGGCTCTTTTTCGTTATATTAAGTACTTTATGATTTCCCGTTCTATTTAACCAACATTTGTTCCCAAATCATCTGACGAAAAGATTATGGTATTGATTGTTTTACCGCAGCACCGCATATGCTGTCCGTTAGGGGCAATAAAACGTTGATAAAGCGCAATGTCATGCTTTGAATCGTAAAATTCTACCCTTGTCCCGCGGATGGGCATCGTCCTCGCAACTTCTTTTTGAATTCGATCGGCAAGTTCTTCGGAAATCGAGTACCCTTTCCCTTCGTCACCTAGCAGAATTACATCGACGGGTAAAGTGTTATCTTTTATGATTGTGTAGATCCTCGTTGCCGGTACACCTAATTGTTTTGCAAGTTCAGAAGGGCGTAGACCCGTTGGTTGGTTCTGCTTACGTTCTACTGCAAGCGCATCCACTTCCTCCCGCCTATACCTAGCTTCACGGTTCAATCGATGTGGATCCGCAATTTTTATGATTTTCTTTTGTTTTGCATAGTGATAAACTGTGGGTTTCGAAACACCGAGTATGTCTGCTACTTCTTGTCTAGTGTACCAGTCATTCAATTAAATCACTCCATTCTATTGAAATATTTGAAGTCTTTTTGTCATCCATTACACCCTCTATATAATTATGTCGCTTTATTGGGGTACCGTTAAGACTTATTAACGTACTGTGAACTGTTAGAATGCAGGGCTAGATTATCACCTTCTAATAATCGTTCAAATGATTTCTCCAACATCTCTGAAACGATCGAGTAGGTGGGTCTTGAACCAATGGTGTAGATAATAATCTCTTCAATAAATAAATCTAAAATGGGGGATACATACAGTTTCTCTCAAAATAATATAAACTCTGTAATGTCTGTTACCCATTTTACATTTGATTTTTCCGCCTTGAATTTGCAAACTCAAATATTGGGCGCAATCTTGCCAACTGTCCCCTTGTACGATCGATATTTCTTTATACGTACTAAACATTTCAAACCTAATTCTTTTATGATGCTGCATTTTTTTATAATTTGCGGTTGCAACTGCTTGATTGGCGGTAACTCCAAAATCATTCATATAGTTAAGTACATCCATATTATAGTGTAAATCATAACTTGAATAGGAAGAATTAAAAGCCTCTTCTCCATGTTCCGCATAAAGGAATACCCCGCTCTTTATAAGTGTTAAACCGACACCAAATATTTTCGCGAAAGCTTTAAAATAATCATTATTTTCCAAAAAATCAATAACGTCTTCTAATTTAGGGGATACTGAACAACTCTCTTTACGCAACTTTATACGTAAGTCTGTATTGTAAACGAGATAATATACCTTGAAGCCAGTTTTGGAAAATAGGCAAAAAAGAATCCCGGAGGATCTTTTCTATGTTCATAATGAGAAATTGGAGGGAAATGACTGTCTCACTCGTCTCCATAAGGCCTAGCCCATACTTGCGCTTGCCTTCACCGAATTTCCCTTCGATTGCGTTACGATCTGAATTATCCTTCCGTTCTATCCGCTTCTGTTCTGCATTTATCTGTTGGTCTTTTGAAGGTCTGCCCAGTTTAGGGCCGCTCAGCCTAATGCCTAAATCCTTGCAGTGCTGGCGGTTTTCACGGGTCCGATAGATTGTATCGGCTAGGACCGCTTCAGGATAGTAACCGAATCGCTCTTTGTAACTTTCAATAGATTCCTTAAGAAAGATACCTTCGTGATAGGCATCCCAACTTAATGTATCTATGAAGGCATACCCATCTACTAGGCTGACGGATAGCTTTGCACCGAATTCTACAGGGGCATTTGCCTTCCCTCTCACAATCGGGCGAATATGCGGTTGACTGATGCTGACAATCCGATCTTCGATCGAATGGGATTGATTCTTATACATGATACTCTGCTGACGATAGATTTCCTGGATGACAAACAAGTCACGATATCGTTTGGAAGTCAACTGGTCGAGACCGACTTGGGTAACAAGCTTCTCGATATGAAGCAGATTCCGTTTGACATAGCCCAATTGACATTCAATACCTTCCTGGATTTTCTGATAACCTGGCTTTCGTTGTTTCGTCAAGGATAGGTACTCTTTACGGGCTTTGACTCGATAAGTACGCGGTTTTTTCTGCTTGCCGGCAAGTGGTCGATGAAGCGTGTCGATGAACTTCTCGAGTTTCTCGCGTGACTTGTTTAGTAAACCGATATCCGTAGGATACGTGATGTCGGAAGGTGCGCAAGTGGCGTCTAAAAGTAGTTTACCTTGATTCGGAGGCAACACGGATTCCATCGAACTCGAAGAGTTAGGCTCTTCAGAAGTGTGTCCACCCCCATTTGGCGGCTCGTCATCGGGAACTTTTTCATCTTTCTTCCGCTGCGTCAACACGAGGGACTCATTGAGTTCATTGATTAGCTCTCCATTGAAACGCTTGCGAAAATGTGTCATGGAAGAGGAATGAAAGGGAGCTGTTTGTTGAAAGGAATGCAGCCCGATGAAGTATTGCAGATAAGGATTTTCTGTGATGGCTTCTACGGTTTCTTCGTCACTTAGACCCAGTCTTTCCTTGATAATCAAAGAACCAAGTGCAAGTCGGACATTGTAGGCTTTGCTTCCCTGTTTGGTATCTCCAAGCGTCTCGATATATGCCTCTTCGACTTCGTTCCAAGGGATGAGGGAAGCCATGACAACCCAGCGGTTATCAGGGTTCAACTGACCTCCGAATGGTAAGAAGAATTCGTGTGGCATGATGATCTGATTTTCGTTGTGTTCGTACATGGTAAGCCCTCCAAGTCTACATTCCTGAGTTTTTTGTTGTTTTGTCTTTGCATCTTTATTCGACAAATAATGCAAAAACCCTTTTAGATAGAGGGATATTGGGTTGTTCAGTATCCCCTAATTTAGTTCCCATGAATATTTTGTCATACAATAACTGCACCCCAATTGTTAGATAGTGCCTAACAATTGGGGTGCAGTTCATTTACGGTCCTTTTTGCTGTATTCATATTAAGCTAACGCACAACAGTTGAAAATTTACACTGATTAGAACGAACTACTAATCGAAATCCAAAAGCGAATTGTTACTTGTCACTTTTTTGATGCTTCTTTAAATAATTCTAACCTTCTATCCTTTTCCTCTTTGTTTTGGAAGCTTGATATAGCTTTACTCTTTGATACAACGTGTCCATCTTTTGAACGTTTTATTAGTTGATTAAGCTTATCTTGGATAAATTTTTCTGCTTTTTTATCTTTTGTCACAGAGTGCAATAATGTCAATTTCATAAAAGCGAAATCGTTTACTGCAGATGAATTATACTTATGCATTATTCTATTTAATTTTGACTGGTAATCGTTTGCGTTCGAGTCAATATATAAGAAAATAGCAAGATATTTTTCTACATCTGAAACGCTATCATTTTCTATATTTTCATTTAAGTAGTCTCGAATGACTGGCAGTAATTTCGTTGTACCTATCACTGAAAATAAATGTACCTCATGTACGACTAAAGCGAAACGAGTGAAAAAAGAAAAGAATGAGTACATTTCCGGATTACTTTTCATCAATTCCGATTTTCTATTGCTATCACTTAGATATAGCTCCATTTTCCTTTTATGAACAGATACTGTGATTAAAGAACACAACATAATACTCCTAAATGCTCGGTCTTTTAAATCACCAATTTCAACTTCTTCAGTGTTTTTCAATACTTTTGCAGCTATAATCCATGTTTTTTGCAGCTTTTCATCATTCGACAATTCAGATTGTGGGACTTTATTCGGAATAACAGATGAGTGCTCATTATCATTTCCACGCTCTAATAAACTATCATTGGCAGTAATAGCATCTTCATCATTTTGTTTATTTCTTTTCAGTATTTCATCCAATTGATTTTCTCTCATTGATTCAATAAGCGGCTTTCTAGAATCTGGATCACGTAATGAAAATAAATGATCGAAAGAAATAGTTATTGTATTGTCCGTAAATATAGATTGATTGAATTCAAGATAAGACGCAAAACACTTTTCCTTCCTATTGACTACCGATTCTAAAATATCGCCTTGAGTTCTATCTAGGCCTGTGAAGTAATCTATTTCATCGATAAACGTTAAATAATTTTCTTCACTTAAGACTTCCTCTTTGAAGTCTTTGTTAAACTCCATGTTCTTGGCTAAACAATATTGAAAAAAGCAATCTAATTTGAATTTGTAATACTCTGCACCTTGATCCAATTCTCTTACCAAAACACCTTTGTCAACAAACTCTGTTAATATCCAGTCATGGAATGCGATTGGACCTGATAATTGAATCTCCATTTTCTTTTTTTTATACAACTCCCTGATGAATTCTTTCAATTCCAAAGATTCAATTCGGTAATTAGCATTATTTTTCCTATACATTTGTAATGCGATTTGCGCTAGTAAGTGGATTTTATTACTGTAATCGAAGTCCTCAGAGAAAATCTGCTCTTTTGTATGTTTTTCAAATAACTTTTCGATAAAGTTTTGAACCATTGCAGCGTTATTAACTGGCCTAAAGTCCTTTTGTTTTTCATAAATCCATAAAAACATCGATACAGCGAGCGGTGTACTTGGAATGTTAAGATAATGAAAATTCTTTATTAGATGGTTCAATTTTTCATTCTCTTCTTGACTCCCGCCTGTATTAAACCATCTCTTCATTAACGACTGAATTTCCGTCGTTTGGAAATATTGAATATTAGCCGATTCGAATTCTTTTGCAATTGGACTATTCACAAATTCGATTGGTTTTTCTTGATCATTTATCGTTTCGGCTGAAGCTATAATTGATAAATTTGGAAATGTTTTAGACAACTCACTAATTTCTTCGAAAATCACATTTTGATGAACATGATTAAATCGGAAGTTGTCAAGTAGTAAAACAATTTTTTGGTTTTCTAATATTTTATTAAACTTACTCGTGCTTTTCCCAATGAATCTACTCATCTTTTTCTTGATATCACCTTTATTTAAACCTTTCAAGTCAACATAAATGGGAATTTTTTGATATAAAGCATGTTTATCAATGAGTTCAGAAATTATCCGGAATAAGATAGTCGTTTTCCCTGTTTCCCTTTGTCCGAAGAGTACCAGGTTATTTTCAAGTAAACACAAATCTTCTAAATTTAATATTTCCTCTTTCTTGTTTACTTCCTTACCATCATTGTTAATTGACGTTTCATAGTTTGACTTCACAATTCGTGGCAATACAAATAGACTTTTTAAATCCTTTGGTGCAACAGTATCTGTGTTATAACTAATTAAGTTTTGGTTTATATCGTCAGTAAAGATATCCTTTATATAACCAATTATTTCTGTTTGCTCATTATATAGCTTTTTGTTTTCTGTAGAACTAGATTCAAATCTCTTAGTGCCTGAATCACCTTCTCCGGCATCTGTATTACTGATAAATTGATTTTTCTCGAAGTTGAATTTCCTGAAGTGAAATTCTATATATTTTGATTTCCCCGGATCCTCAATTATATCAATAATATTATATCCATTTTGATATTTGGATAATGTTTGGTGATTATTACTGACCCAGTTTGCAGGTGCAGTGGAAAGTATGCAGCCATTTCCTAAACTAAATGACAATGAAAACGTTGAGGATTTATGAGTGTGTCCGACTAACAGTAAATCATAGTCCCTTACAATCATATCCCTTACAAATTCCGTGTCTTCAGGATGTAATGATTCATAACTATGATGCATCAAAGCAATACGTAAATCTAAATCTTGTCCCTCGAACGAATCTTGAATGAAGTCCAATTGCTTTCGACCAACAAACAATTTTTTATCATCACCATCGTCTTTACACATCCAAGACGAATTTATACCGCCGATACCTATCTTCTTACCGTTCAGCATATGCAAAAATGAATATCCAAATTTATTTGGCTTATATGCATCTGAATCATCATAATATATGTTTTCGAAAAGTTTGTACGGCTCCATTCCGCTAAAATCCGACGGCTTAATATTGTGCATAATGCTATCGATGTCATTTCTTGTGTTCATTTTATTTAACAAACCATCATGACTGTACTCATTAATTTTCGTACGATCAACATCATGATTTCCTGGTATGAAGAGGAATTGGTGTTTCGACATATTTAGGTTCTCTAGCAACGGCTTAATAAAATCCTCTTCAAATTTCTCGAATGCAATCAAAGGATCAACAGAATTTTTACCTGCGAAACCGCCTTTATCTATTAAATCGCCTGTAAAGCATATTAAGTTAATCGGCTTGTTTTTAGTGAATGATTGAAGATCCTTAATTAATGGGTCTAAGCAATACCTCTTAAAAGATTTTTGGGAAGGGTGATAGTGAATATCTGATAAATGTATGATTCTCAATGCTTGTCCCCCTAAATTGAATAATACATTTAACATACCATTTCGACAACAAATTTCCAATTTTGCAAGTCATCACTACAATGTTAGTAGTTCGATCTTCCCCTATTGATAGGTTTGTTGTGTGAGTTGCAGCCTCGTACATATGAATTATTCCAACACAATATTCCTAAGTAAAAATTCACCAAGGACAGGAACTCTATTTTTATCTCTCAAAAATCGGCTTTTCGCAAGTATCTGATGTGGTTGGCCACATAGTCCGATGATCCGTCACCAGATACAATAGAACGGTTTTGTATTTGGATGTGGATTTCTTGAATGTCTTAAACTAATACCTCTTGGTCTTTTTATCTGATTACATCGCTTTGACTTCAACAAAGAAATTCTCATAAGAATATAATGTGATTAACTTCTTTTTCTCTCATCTATCCCCCTCTTTAATCATGGACCTTCGCATTTCTTGTGATGACTAAGTATTACATATGGATTGAACCACTTGTGAGTAGTTTAAATAAACGAAAAAACTAGCTATCTTATCAATTTGTGAGCCTAAAACTTAAACACCTTTGTTTGTCATCTATCCAACACAATTCATCAAATGATCGATCTAAATTTCGAGCGCAACTAATTCCTCAAAGTAGATGGTTTTTTGTCGTTAATTGTCGAATGATTTGTATTCCATTTAAGGACCACGCACTAAAAATGTATATCAAAGATGAAAGACAAGAAACTATTTATCAAGGCTGGATTAACGAAAACAACTCCATTAGATACAACAATGGTAGGGGGCAGTTCGTACCGTTCGGTATACGGCGGTTCAATTAAGATTGATGATGCAAATTTGCGTAACGTGATAGTAGACTTTTGAGCCCTGGGGAACTCCAGTAGGAGTTCCTCAGGGTTCAGGACTTTTAGAAATCTTTCAGTAACTTTTACGCGAGTTACCCCATTCGTATGCCTTATCTTTCGGCGCACCTAATCCAATGAGCTTCCTCACTTTCGTACTTGGTTTCTTCCAGTTTTTCCACATACACATTCGAAGTCTTCTTCTAATCCATGAATCGAAAGCTCTGAAAACGCTTGGCGTATCCGCCAATGACCGCACCAACCCATAAGGTATTCATTTAGTCTCTTGATTCGATAATCCATCGAATAAGGTTTCTTCCTAGAGGTAATCTCACGGATTTTATTCTTCATCCGTATCATACTTTCTTTGGCAATCGGGGTCTACCGCTGATTTATTCAGATTAACTTTCAACTTAAGCATTCCTTCAATGAATGAAGTGACAGAACCCATGACTCGATTTCCCGCTTTCTTTGTTTTCACATATGGAAAAACTAATCACAATACCGAATAAGTAACAAGTGTACAATGTTTTTTATCTCCGGCATGTAATGTACATGCTTTTCTGTCCTAATAGATAGACATGAAAGTATGTACACCGTCAATTAAACACTGTGTTTGTAACCACTATTTTGTACATACTCTTATGTCCTTGTACAGATGAATTGTACAAGGATAAGAAACTGTTAAGACAAGAAAGTCTAAACTAACTCTCTTATTTATTTCATGGCACGTAGATTAGCGATAAATATACCCCATGCAAGCGGACCAGTTGGCCAAGTTTAGATTTTCTTGTCCATGGTTTCAGCAGTATATACTTTCATGTCCTATTGTAGAGACAAGAAAGTATATACTTAAAAATCAATGCCTTTATTTTTGGGAATACCATAATAACAGTTTAGACTATCAAGTCATTGTACAAGAATGTGCATGGACAAAATACACTTTACTTCATTTCCTTAATTTGAGGAGAATATACTAAAAATTTATATGTTCAATAATAAATCCATTAAAATATATTTATTCATATGTCTCTTTTCAATTAAATAGATATGATCTTAGGCATAAAATGTTCGTATTGTATTAAATCTAACGTATCTAAATTTGAATTTTGAAAAAAGACTTCTAATGCTTTGAAAGCGAAAGACTTTACCTCGTCTTGTAATAAAGAACGTTCATAATAGATATTAAAAAGATGTAAATTACGAAGATCCTTTGCTTCCATTATTGTCTGAGCTTCCTCTAAAATTTGGTCTACGATTTTAGGATCCTTAGTAATGGCACTTTTTAAATACATTGCACGTAATAAAAGTGTGATATGTCTAAAATCGGTATAGTTGTGTCGTTCTTCGAAATTAATTAGTAAATCTAAATATGTAGCAACTTTTGTATAATTTTCTGCCTGTAAATTGGTTGAAATAATAGAGTGCATTGTGATAATTAATAATTCGATTTGTATTTTATCTTCATATCTTGTTCTAATTAAATCATTTTCAATAAAACGAACCGTGTTTTTCTCCATTCGAACCGTGTATTGCGTTGGTGAGAATGGTGCAAAATAAAGAGTCGCCATTATGGAACGTATTATCATCTCTGTGTCTTTTGATTCTACAAAAGCACCTTTTGAAAGTTTCAACAATTCAATCCCCTCTTTATAATTCTCTGAAAACAAGTGCAAAAGGGCTTCTAGGTATTGCAATCTAGGATTTTTTCGTTTAACAAACAATAAATAAACGGAAGCCTTATCGTATTGTCTTTGATACATACAAAGGATTGATAGGTTGTAATAGACTACCCATGAAACTTCTATTTTATTAGTATCTAGTTCGTCAATAGCTTTTTTGAAATGTTCGTTGGCCATTTGATATTGTTTGTTTTTTTCGTAGAGTTCCCCTAATTTATGTTGCGCTTTTGCTCGCAAAATAATATCACCATTAGAGGAAGGAGTATAGTTAAGCATTTGGTAAAAAATTGAACTGGCGTTAAAATCATTCCCTGTTATTAAGAAAGCCTGACCTTCAATATATTTCAAATTTAATTGTAAAGTTGGGTGCTCGTCGATTTCCTTTTGAAAGTCTTTCTTTATACCCTCTATTTGTGAAAGGGCGTCAAGTCCCATATTAAATGACAAGCAGACTTGAATTTCCTCCATTTGTTGTAAGATCTTATTGTGTTCTATCACATTGTTATTTATAAGTAGCGTATATGGCAACTCTAACTTCTTGGCAATTAGAATTAAATCTTTTTTTTGGATAGCTGTAATTCCATTCTCGATATTTGACATTTTACCTATTGAACAAATCCCTTTAGCCAATTCTCCTAATGTCATTTTTTTCTTTTTACGGAAATTTCGTATATTATTCCCGACCACAATGCGGTCGAAGGTGTTCGCCATATTAAGATATCCCCCATCCAAGCGTTAGTCATTCCATTGTATCAAGTTTTAGAAGAAATCTAAACGAAAAAAAACCTTCCTGTGTAGGAAGGCGTTGGTATTTCTATGTAAATCAAGTATTGAGAATTAAATAAATCAACTTTTTTATTTTAATTAATTGGTTTTTGTAGATAGCGGGAGCCGCCGACTTCGATATGAGAGAATAGTTTTGTAACATCATCATTAGATAATCCTACTTGTGACCTTCCTTCCTCTTTCGCAAATACTTGGATTCGATTTCCGATTTCATTGTAATCAGAATCAACTTGAATAGAGGCGATACGTTTAAGTGGAATGGAAGCAGAAGTAATTGCACTTTTTGTCAGTATAACGCGTGCTAAGTTAATTGCAGCCTCTTCCTTTGTCATTTGCAGCCACCTGGTATTTTGTACTTGTTCATGGAAATTAAGTTCGTCTATAATTTGCTTTGCGCGTGGGTAGTTTTCAAATATCATTTCGTTTCCTCCCTTACAAGGTTTCTTTCCTCTTATGGTACGTCAATGTTGCATTTGACGCAAAATAAGTCAAAGGGTGCGTGATATTCAATCCCTTCGTTAGGAGCTGTTTACTCGACCATTCTTCGCCACCGCTAATATATCCGGAATAGTATGGTTGAAATTAATTGTGTGTTATATGGGATGTCCCATTATTTCCGATTACAGGTTCGTTTAGCTTGATTAGAGAGTAGCTGTGTACTCGATACAGGTACGGCAAGTTGATTGAGTACAAATCCCCCTCCAGTTGTTATTCAACACCGTAAACGACATTTAGGGGCTCTTTTCGAATCAGGTGGACTATAAATTTATAAGTTTACAAGTTGAGCGTAAAGAACTTTCCCTTTAAGGAAGGAAAAAATGCCTTAAGACAGGTGTCTAAAGGCATTTTTAGGACTTTGATGAATTCTATGGCAGCCATTGTTAAATGATATGACTGAAATTTTGGTATTTCTTTTTACAGTAACATCTCAGCCTCGTCGATTATATGAGAAACGATAGAAGTGCAATGCTGAAAATGATGAATAAAAAGAAGGTTCCGGCCGCTAGAAAAAAGCCGATGTGCTTAATTATTTGCGCCCAGGTAACACTTGTTTCATCTTCATTTTTTGAGAACTCCACACTCTTTCTGTTTTGTCCATATCGAAAACGCTCGATTGATGTGGACCTCATTTTGTACTCCATAATTGAATTCTCCGTTAGCATACGCATAGGTATACCCTCCTAAAAAAAGTTTTGATAGGCACAAAAAAATACACTTATCTATAAATGATTGAAAATTACTCCACTTTTAAAAAAAGTGCATCAATCGCTTATAGTTAAGCGTATAACTGGCATGAAATAAAACGTCTCTCCCGCGTGGGTGAGATTATGATAGAAAGTAAATAGTATGCCATTATTATAGCATGATGGGACTCTAATGCAATTGGATATAGGTGAAAAGAAGAACTGACGATGCCAGCTCTTCACTTAATTTTTTATCAGATTTAAACATCCGGGTAATCACATGAACGTAGAAAAGCGATACAAATTGCCATTTCACGTGAAGCGGATGTTGCAGTAAACTTCTTCCCACGATAAATATACGTACATGTGTATGAACCTCTTGCCTTGTTTTTTTTACAAGAACCATCATGTTCAGGAAGCAAGCTTATTAGACGTTTTGCATCCTTTTCACTTTTTGTGTATTTCGCAGGTCTTTTCAAACCATGCGCTTTTTTAATTCCTGTTAGGCGGTAGCGATGTATATACCAATCATGAATTACGCCATCCAATTCTCTTGAAGGGAGATAACCTCCGATGGCCTGGTGACTACTGAAGTTGTCCTGCATCTTCAAAATTGCCAAAGTTAGAGCCATCGAAAGCGAGAAAATTGATACGGAAAACGCAAAAACACCTTCAGAGGAAATTTTTTCACTTCCTCCAAATAGCAATCTGGTCGCATCGATTAATAATAAAGCTCCAGCTATTTGAAAAAAAGTAATAGCTCTTGTTAAAAATTTTTGTTTCACAATAAATTCCTCCTTAAAAAGTTTGATTATATTGTAAATTCAAGGTACAAAAAAGCACTCTATCTATAATGTTAATTCGTCAGTAAAAAGACAAATGAACACTGAAAATAAAGTGCTTTCATAAATTCTTCTCTCCCGCGTGGGTGAAATTAAAAATAGTGTAAGTTAAATATGTAATTATCATATCACACTAGTAGAAATTTACGAAAAAAAGAAGCGGAATGTACCGCCCCTAATTCTATTTCTTATTTAAAACAATATCGGTTTTTAATTTTCTCCATATTATAGGTGGTGCTACGAACAAATATCTGCTGGCAGCAAATCTCCTTAAAAAAGTTTTATAGCCATTTAAGAATCATTGTATCTAAAGCTATGAATTTATCAACAGAACCACGCTTCATGGCAACGTCTAAGTCAGCAATCGTTTGTAATCGTTCCTGGATTTCAGTTAGTGAATAACTTTCAGCTTGTTCTTCAGCTATACGAAGTGCATATGGATGCATCTTAATAACACTTGAGGGATTCTGACCAATTTCTTGGACAGCCTTCACTTGATGAATAATCCGGAATTGACGCGCAATCAACAGGAGGATTTTGATAGGATCTTCTCCGAGTCGATACAAATCTTCTAAAATCTTTAGAGTGGAAGGTTCTTTTCTAACGATGCGAACAATTAGTTTAAATACATCGCTTTCTAAAGTTCGAGAGAGAATCCCTATTAACATGTCTTCCTCAATTTTTATATCATCTGTATAGCGCATCGACACCTTTTGAATTTCGCTATTTAGCAAAAAGAGGTCGGTTCCGAGCTGTTGGGTCATTAAGTCAGCTGCTTGATTTGAGACTGTCTTACCTTCTTCTTTGAAGCGTTCTTTAATCCAACCTTGCACGTAGTGCATTGGTTTAGCTTCAAAAACCTTGGCGACCTTCATTACCTCTTTGACGACTTTTTTCCGTTTGTCGAGTTTTTCGTTTTGAACCATCAATATTAATATAGTTTGTGGGTTAGGATTGCTTATATACTGAAGCAAACTATTCAAATCATGATCTATCTTTTTTCGAGGCACTTCGCCAGTAAGGAAATAGCAATCTTGTAGAATCAAAGTTTTAACATCTCCGAACAAATCAAGTGTCCGGGCATCTTCCATAGCTGTTTGAAGCGTCGTTTCACGCATATCAAGTTTGGATATGCTAAAAGGATCAACGTTTTTAATAAGTTCTTGTCTCTTCTCGTGGAGTAGAAAAGCTTCTGCTCCGTACAATAGATGTATCATTTATATTCCTCCAATTCTTCATAACATTTCACTGAAAATAGTACAGCTATTCGGTTATGTGTTTGAACGTTGAACAAGTCAGAGTATGACTTGAGTGTTTGCATAGCATATGAGAAATCCTTTTATCCTGAACTCAGAACTGGCGACCAGCCTTTAGGGTGAACTGCAACGACTCCTAATATGTGCTCACGTAGATTTAAAAGGACGTTCACTGCCTCTTAAGTGAAGAATGCCCATAATCGCAAAATACTCATGACTGCGAAAACGATTCCCAAAACCTTTAGGACAACGTTATGGACGAACTTGACTACTATCCAAAAGATGAACGCAACAATTACGAAAACGAACCAACCGTAGTTATTAATAAGGAATGAAAACATCGATATTACCTCCTTCCATTGATATCAGCGCAAAAAAAGCACTTTTTTCAATGAATGAACAGAAAAATCCTGTTACATTCACTCAAAAAAGTGCTTACACATAAACTGCATGTTAAATGAACTGTCTTCCTCCCGCGTGGGTGGAATTTAATAAAGAATAAGTTGAATTGGTTATATTGTACAGAAAATAATTGAATATCGCAAGAATTCATTTCAAATTCGGATTCCTTTATTACTGGAATCAACTCCTTCTTTATTAGGTGAGTTTAGATAAGCATTCGTGACAAAAGTAGATTTCTTCACAATTACTACACTCATTTAAGAGACAATAGCTTTACCTTCTTTAAATTATTAGTTTTGTGGGTACGCCTTAGGGTCGAAATGCGTATTAACCTACAACTTCCTTATTTGCTTTTGGTAGTAATACTGCACTTCTTTTTGATGCACCAATGGAAGTGTTCGATAATGGCTAATAATAAAGTCAATTCAGCCATCAACTGAATATCAGACGAACATTCATCTTGTCTATTCTCATGATGTTTATTTTTATATAAAATAGAATAGTATTGAGCCTTCCTGTAGCCGATATATTTATTAAAATTATCCAATATGTTCATCCTTTTCTGTGTCACTTTATGCGTAGACTTTGTATGGATAAAAATCTTTCAAACCCTCACGACTCCTCAAAATATATTTCTTTAAAGATGGCACGAACGACCTGACCAAGTATTTCATCATTATTAATTTCCTTTACCAATACACCTATGTGCTCCGTTATCATCGAATCAAGAGCATTTATTCTGTCCATACCCCTCGGTTTAGGATTCTCCCTATCCCAAACAGCTAAATCTCTTCTAACGCCTTTCAGAACAGTCTGGGTGTCTTTTTCAACCTCGGCTCTTTTCACCCCGTTAGGACTCACAAAAAACGTGCTGCCATTCCATACAATATCTAGAACTTTAACTTTCATGATTTCTCCATTTTCTTTCTCTAGAAAAGCAGAATAATTACCAGCTCCACTAACAAGCTCAACTACCTTAGTTTTTTCTCTTTTATATATTACAAAATCATTAATTCCAACGTATTTCATTTTAGAAACACTCTCCTAAAGATTTAATTATATCGCCATTTGTACCCTTAGCGTAGCCACTGAAACGCACCTTTTGTTAGAGTATAAAAAAATATAGCTATACCGATACCCCATAGTCATCCAAAAATAATTTGGCTTTCAAAAGTTCTTGTTCTAATACTTCGTACTAAGAATACCAAGTGTTAAGGAAATTACCAAACATCATTATTATGGAACTTATCATTCCGATAACAAAAATTATCGTAAATACAACAAAAAAATTCTATTATCGAATCTTCTTTTTCTTTAAGCCACTTAAAACATTTCTTCACGCACACTCTCCTTGCTGCACTTACACAGTATTTCATTTATATACCCCTTTCATTTTGCGACACATAATGATCGTACTGCGCGTTACCACATAGCTTGCTCCAAAATAAAATGGTATACTTCCTAATGGAATCAGAACCTTCAAAAAGGTCTTGAATATTCTCAATGAAAAGGACGTGATACAAATGTCTACGGAAGCAGAACGACTTTCAAAAGCATTAAAATCCATCGCACGAAACGAAGATATCAAGGCATACATAAAAAACTCCAAGGAACTGTATCCTCTCTTTATGAAAGCCGCAACACGATTTGTCTCAGGCCAAACACGAACGGATGGACTGGCACGTATTTCCACGCTTGCCAAAATGGGTTATCAAGTATCCATCGAGTACATCGGTGAAAACACACGCTCGGAAAATGAATGTATCTTGGCAAAAAATGAATTTCTCGAACTGATTAACGAAATTGGCGCTAAAGAAATGAAATCAACCGTTTCTTTCGATCTATCACATTTAGGTATGTCAATCTCAGATGAACTTGCAACTAAACACTTAGAAGAAATCGCACAACAAGCACAACAATACGATATCCAGCTCATGATTAGCATGGAGGAATCAGAAAAGACCGATCAGATTCTTAACATATATAAAACATTGTCGCCGATGTATGCTAATCTCGGCATAACATTACAAGTACACTTACTACGTTCTCAATCTGACCTACATGAATTACTTAAATTCCAAGGTAAAATCCGCTTAGTAAAAGGGGCTTATCAAGAAAAGGAAGGTACATATATACCACGATCTGTAGAACTAGATAAGCGTTACGTTGATTTTGTTATGGCTTGTGTAGTGAGCAGTCATCCTCTGTCGATAGCTACACATGATGAAAAATTAGTAACAGTACTCAAAGAAAAAGGGCTGCTTGCTAATCCGAATACTGAAATAGAAATGCTAGATGGCGTTCGTCCAGATTTACTTAAATCATTGAGAGATGAGAATCTACAGACAAAGGTGTACGTCACATATGGAACGGAATGGTACTTGTATCTTGCACATCGCATTGCAGAGCATCCACCAAATCTGTATACGTTTGTGTCTGATATGATTGAGTCAAAAAGCTTACAGACCTCCCTTTATGAATAAAAAGGAGTATGGATATTTTAAAGGCAGAATGTTTTTCTCTGCCTTTTTTGTTTCGCAGTTTGTGTCAAATACGTATTAACGTTATCTAAAATCATTAATGCTTTGGGTAGCGACGGTAACAGTATTCGATTTTCTAACTCTGCGAGATACACAAGATAATTCCTTCACATAATCATTTAATTTTTGACCAGGTGAAAAGTAATAACGCAATGGTTTACCCTCTTTTAGATCCTTATATTTTTTTCGAAAGGCAAAACGTTCTCGGAAATCCTTATATCCCTTGAATGCTGCTTCACTTTCTTCATTCGTCATCGTCAACAAATTGGCTTCATCTGCAATAATAGGTAAATACTTATTTTGTTTCTTTTTTTTGTCGTTTATTCATTTACTATACATCCTTTCTTATGGAATATAATGGTCGTACTTTGTATTAAGCTAACCGCTTAGCAATCTCGTAAATCACAATTATATGAATGTTTTTGTGTTTTTAATAAAAGAAAACGAAATATTTGTCACCCCACTAAATCGTTCACTAACCATTGTATTAGTGGAGTAAGTACGTTGAAATTTAAAATAAAAATAGGTATGAGCATTATGAATGAGGCATTCATAATTTTGATGGCTGCATTTCTATTCATTTTTTTAGAAGATATATCAAGATATTCTGCTACAAACAGACCAAAAAAAGAAAAAAGTAAACCACAACCAAATATCAAATCTGTAATTAAGGGTATTCTTCCTCCTGGAATTAGAGTATTCACCCAAATAAACAGTGAAATAGAGACGAATACAAATCCTATTCTTCTTATTACCTTAGTGGTATCATACTTCACTTTCATTATGTTCTTCCTTTCTTATTACGCGAGATGTTTGTAATGTACTTTAACTTTTACAGTAATCATGCAACCTCTTTCGTGTGTTACATCTGCTTTTCGAGCGTATTTTCCATCATTCAATTGTAATTAAATTGCCGTTAAAACTAAATTTGCTATCCTCTTTAATTAGGCTGAATAAATGACCATCAATTCCATTTAACTCCTGTAGAACACCGATAATACTACCATGAGAAGTAAGGAGGTTGTTATAGTGTTTTCCATCTACAAATACGAAAAATTTACCAGTAGGTAGGACATACTCAACTAAGATCGCTCTACCCTCCTTAAATTTCACTACACTTTTTTTTGTGTAAATAAAGACACGAATATTCTCTTCATTCTTTAACTTGTATGATTTGTAGGTTTGAAACCATCTACTATTACTAATAAATCTCAACATTTCCAACCCCGTCCTTATATAGTCTTGGTCCTATAGCAGTTTCTGTAGTGTATTAGCATTTACAGGTATCAATTAACTCTTTACTACGCTCTGTACAACAGCAGCTTATGAACGTACAGTGAACTAGTTCTGTTTCTTATTGCATCTTGTCTATATCTTGATTGAGTCTAATCTTTTTACTCAATTTGACTTTTCCTTAATGAAGAGTTTGCAGCTACTACTTTTTTTCTTTTACCTTTCTTCTCAGCCGCTCTTTTTGAACTGCTTCTTCGAATGAAAACCCTTTTTTTTCAAGACGACTTACTGTTGAAAGGATGACATCATTTGCACGACAGGCAGAAGACCTACTAGGAAATGTACTTCCATTCACCACGACTTCTTCACCCATTCTATTTCTTGGCACATTTCCATTGTGTTTAACTGAAATACTAATTGCTACTTTCCTTGATATTCCGCGATTATCAATTAAGGATTGGACCTTTTGAGGATCTAATTCAAATTTAACGCAAAGTTCCGAAAGGTTTAGATACTCAATCCCCTCATTAATAACGGCATGTTTCTTGATTCCTTGTTCCACTTTTTCTTCAAGTAATCTTTCTTTCGAAATACCAGTTTTTTTGATTTTTCATATAAATAACTAGCATCTACCTTGAAATGATCGCATGCAACCTTAAAGCTTTTAAATTGTATATCTTTAATTATAAGCAAAACTACACCTTCTTTATGGTTGTTTTCTCTTCAATTTTGACTTCTTCCAGCCTATACATAATGCTGATATGAAGTAGGCAATGAATCCAACTCCTTATATATTCTTGTTCTTCGTCAATAAAACAACGAATTATATACCCCTGAATAATTGTGAGACCCATTCAATTATAATTTTGGCATTAAATAATAGAAATGCCGAAATTATTAATAAGGACCCAAAATAGACATTCGTATCGTCTTGTTCATTCCTTTCACGTTTAAAATAGACACTTTTCAAAGTTTTATAAATAGCTATTAATCCCCCTATAGATAAAACAGAAACTATTATTATTCGAATCATAAATACTCCACCATCCATTGTTACCTATAACCTGTTTACTATTGAATAATTCGTACTGTGAATTATTCGAGAATATCTTTCCGAAAGGTGTCTATAGCGACTTAAATACAAAAGTATTCTATCGTTTGCAAATCGAGCGACTCGTGTTCCAGTGCTAACTCTCTTTTGGCCATTTCAGTAGCATCGACATTAATGTGCAATCGAATTCGTGGTTCAAGTGTTGCCCATTCTTTTTTCGCAAACGATTTCTGTTCATGGGTTCCGTGAACAAGCATGCCGTTTAATAGGATCGCCTTTTCTAACATAACAGCAGCGTCAAATGAGTTAATTCCGGTGATAGTTGGTTCCATAAGACTCCAACTCCTTTCGTTATCTTTACCATAAAACAGAACCAGATATGGTGCAAATTATCTCAGGTCTGGGACCCGCCGGGTTTATTTAGAAATGCCAGGATGTAATGCAAATAGCTTCGAATATGCGTGATACGTTCGGTTAGTGATTGACTAACGACACGATAGAACGCCGCCCCCTCTTCGGTACTGTGTAAGTATCGAACGGTACGGCGCTCATCTGGCCAGTATCCAACTAATAAATTCTGTTCTTCCATATCACGTGCAACTTGATATAAGTACCCATTTGAAGGAGCCCATCCAAATAATGCATTAAGTTGATCCTCAACTTGCGCCATGTAAAAAGAGGACCGTGTCAGACTGATATGAAGGGCCATGTATCTGACCACATCCTTAACGGATAATAGTTTGGCAAGATAGGACCGGAAATCATCATGAAGCAAGGCAACCTCGCCTGAAGGTTGTACCCCATTTTTAGTGAGGTGGTAATAGAAACGATCAATGACTGCAGTAATTTCCGAAAATCGCTGAAAATATGTCTTTTGATATTCTTGCAGCCGCTTTTTGCCAAGCTCAGTGATGTGATAATATTTTTTGCGTGACTTAGTAAAGGAAGTGAGGGAACCCTCTTTTTCGAGTCGGGCACCAATACGGGCTACATATTCGTAGCCAACACGTCGCCCAGGGAATTGAACAAGAAAGTTGTCATAGAGTTCTCGTGGGTAAGTTTCCTGTTCTGAAGTTGAATGAAGCCAAAAGAGGGCCAGCGTATCCTGAACACTAAAACCAACGGTTTGTTGAAACGACGGTACCATCATAAAAAAACACACCCTTTTTCCAATTACTATACACCTCGTTAGTCTATACTTGCAATGCATTTGTCCGTTGCCGAATCTCCTTTTCGCCCTTCTTTCTTGTCCATTCTTAAAGACTGTTTTTTTATTCGAAATTACTTAATCCCCTCGAAGTGATCTTATAGATTCGAATTTATTTATTCGTTCGGGTGGGGGTGGGGCGTCGAAGCAGATAGGCGGTATGCGTTGGAGAACCTTTCGGTTCAGAATTGACATGGAGCGACCAGGGGGAAGTACAGTGGTTTAAGGATAGTCAAGATCAAGACGAGGATGCGTGAATCCATCTCTTCAGTGGAATATCATTGAACGGTACGGAATATCAAGGTAGTGGCATATGACTCTTTACAATATAGTCTAACGAGGTCTGCTATATTTACCATTTGAGCTTGATTAGTTTCCTACATCTCGGCTATTAAAAAAAATTTAAAATTTTTTTATTTAGTATTTCAATACTTGATTTTTGAGAAACATTTAACATATTAGACACTCCTCTTTAATTTGTGGTACGTGTAACCCAAGGCTATTTAGTGCATAATTATTCATTAACCAACTCCAGATACCGGTTTCATCATTTATCACAATAGATAGATCCTTCCCCGGTATATTGGTATCATTTTTTCTAATGTATTCGCTCATAGACATATATTTTTGTTTGGATATGTGCTGTATTGACTCCACAAGTTACTTGGCAAGTCAGCTGAAGTGCGTCTGTATCCACTGATCAGGTTCCATACGCCGTCCCCTGGTTACGAGACTCACCTAATACAAGGAATGACGTTATAAGGCGCTCTGTAATCGTTTCGGGAACAGAGACAGGTAATTTGATTAATCCACTTTTAATTGACAACTTTGCTCGTTTACTTCAATGATTATTAATTCCTTAGGTTGAGCATCCATAAAGCTTACCTCCTAATTAGCCATGCACAGCAGGTTTTTATAACGCTAGCAATATCCATTGATGTGAAGCACTGATTGTTAAGCATAAAAAAGCTCGAACTACATTTCTGCAGTTCAAGCTAAAAAACTTCATTTACTTATGATACGGTTCTTCTTGATATCTTAAGAGAGGATTAAGAAGGTAATATACTTTCTAAACAATCATCGCAAATTTTATATGCTTTTGGTTTTTTACTTACCATCTCAACATAGCCCTCTTGCTCTAAATAAGCCATCACTCTATTAACAATATGTCTAGTTCTATTTGACAATTCCATCAATTTTTGCACAGAAAAAATTTCTTGTTCATGTACAAATACATTAATACTAATCATAAAATATAATAATTCACTTTCTTCTTTAAGGTTTTCCCATATATCTTTATTAATATACTCATTAATACGCTCATGCTTCATTAAATTTAGCTCAAGATCTTCAATAATTCCTTTTTGTCCAGTCGAAAGCAATTCTAGCATATTAATTAAATAGAAAGTCATCTCTCCTTGATTCAAAGGTGATGGTATTTCCTCTAATGCCTTGTAATATTTCGATTTATCTTTATTCACTGCATAAGAAAAAGTTATAGCTGAATATTTTTCTAAGTACCTTGATAAATAACTCCCGACAATTAAACGACCTGTTCGACCATTACCATCATAGAAAGGATGAATATATTCATAATAATAATGACCTACCATATAACGATACAATGCAGGATGAGACTCATTTTGTAAGTAATTTAATAATGCTCCCAACGCTTCAATAATTCTTTCTTCAGTACTTACACCAATATGAGTGGTAACATTACCATCATTTACTTCAACATATCCTTTTCTAAACAGTTCTCCATCTGGAATATCTTCTGTTTTAATTTCATCTGCTACTAAGCTGTCGTATAAAGTTCTAAAACCTTGAACATTTTCAAATGATTTGATTTGTTCTATATAACGATACATTTTCATCAGACCTACAAAGCGCTTATTTTTAGGTTCCGACTGTCCTAATTCACTAAGTGCTTCTTTTAGTTCTTTTTTTGTACTACGAATTCCCTCAATTTCATTATTACTTTGTGCCTCATTAATAATTAACTTATTGAAATAAGGTTCTACTACAAAAACAGGAAGTTTACTAATGAGTGTGGATATTTTAGAACTGTTTAATAAAACTTCGCTATTTAAGTCCATTAAATCATGGGTATTTACATAGAATAATTCAAATGAATCGTTTGTAAGATGCCCTTTTCGGAAACCACGAATCATTAATGATGTTGAATAGCTACCGTAACTATTTTTCCTTTTAGTCACCTCATTATTATAAGAAACAGCACCCAATTTGTAATAAAGTTTAGTTAACTTCTCATAACTCATAAAATCACCTCTCTATTTTTAAAAATTAGATGTTTTTTAAATTATAGAGTCATTGTAACCTTTTTTCAATTAAAATATTCTAAATTTCTATAAAAATTTCCTCCAAAGTAAATTAATAATTTAGAACGACTTAGCACCTCATTTACTTATGGAAGGGTTCATCGAAACTAATACTAAAGTGTATTACTTCTTTTACATCGAAAGAAAACCTGCAATTGACAGTCCACCTAATGTTAATGAAGGATATCATTAAATAAAAATCTATAACAAACGTAACAAGTGATACGACAATCAATTCAATATATATTTTCTCTAGACTCTTGAATTTTTGAACGATATTAACAAAATAGATAGGTTCCCATTAGGAGATCAGCGTCACGTGATGAAATAATCCACCCGAGCCGTCAAAAACTAAAGGGTGGAATATTTTTTTGTGACATTTGATAGGCCAGAGCAATCACTGCTACGGTAAAAGTAGAAAAACTAATCATGATCACCAGCGCCTCAGTTATAGTCACTTCGCAGCACCCTCTTCCGTCAGGTAATATACCATGACCGGATCAAATTCTTCAATTATAGTTTAAGGTTTCTAGACTAGACCATTCTGAATGTTGCTTATTCGTACATCTGAAATGTACCGAACTTACGGCCCATCAATATACATAATATAAAACTGATGGAAACTATTTAAACGTCTTTTCAGAAATAGTTCACGGCTTATGCTTTATAATCTTTGTTCAAAGTTCTTTAGATAGTCTCTTAGTATGCCTATCTTCTCCTGGTTGGTTACAAATCCCTCATCTGAGTCTTCGTCATATTGGATAGTCACGTTGGGTGAATGGCTGTACCAACCATTGAATCCAATATGGTCAGCGACCGAAAATAAAATACGCGCAATTTCTGTTTCCCCACCTTCAACATCTAAGTCAATACTTTCAATCAATGATTCAATCGCTTTGAAAAGGATTTCATTATGACCTTTTTCGGTTGAAGTGATGGCTATTTCAATTTTATTTTCTCCTGATTCAATGTTACCTCTTGTTATTTGTAATTTATGATCCATTTCTTTGCCGCCTCTCGATTGTTGGTTAGATTCTTAATTAACATTATTTTTTGACTTGGAATTGATTTAATTTATACATACCGAAAAGTATTACTACCGTTAAAGTACCTGTAGACGCTGCACCGACAAATGCTTGTCCTTTTGATAGTGATTTAAAAAATTGAACAAAACTGTTACCCGTAGACCCTTCATTCAAAATTAATGGAACTAAATTTATTATTGTTAAGCCAGTTATTGAAACGGCTAGTAAACATACAATATATAGTTTCACTTTTCCCATTTTCAAAACCTCGTTTATTTAAGTTGATGTTTGAGTAGCATAGGTTCTCTAGTTTTGTTCTCGTTCAAAATTTTCACGTAAGACATCTTCAATATATTCGCTTATTGTTTTGTCCTGTTGTTTAGATATGTCGTGCAATGTCTCCCATATAGTATTTGGGAGGTCAACTGTATTACGCCTGTAACCACTTATAAGGTTACATTCCCCGTCCATTAGTTCTACATTACCAAGTGCAAGGAACGACGTGATAAGGCATTCTGTAATCGTTTCTGGGACTGGTATAGGTAATACCGTCAATCCGCTTTTAATAGATAGTGCAATATCTGTTTCACGCTCTCGCAAACGGATGTTTTCGATCCCCCACACTTGATAGACAAAATCGAGGAAGTCAAAAGACTCAACCAAATCTTTCGGCAGTACAAAATCTGTGTATGCCGCTGCACGTCTATTCGATTGATGGATTGGATACGCCGCCTCATACTTGAATTTATTAATCGCTTCCCTATAAGGAATCCAGGTGCGGGATTGTAGGAAGAATCCCCATTCTAGATTGTCATTCCGCAACACCCGCATATCCTGTCCGTTAGGAGCAAGAAAGCGTTGATAAAGGGAAATGTCATGCTTTGAATCGTAAAATTCTACCCTTGTACCACGAACGGGCATCGTCCGTACAACTTCTTCTTGAATTCGAACGGCCATCTCTTCTGAAATCGAGTACCCTTTGCCTTCGTCGCCTAGCAGTATTTCATCGACTGGGAGGTAGTTATCTCTGATGATGGTGTAGATCCTTGTTACGGATACGCCTAATCGTTTAGCAAGCTCAGAAGGACGTAATCCCGTAGGTTTGTTCCGACTCCGTTCTTCTGCAAGGGCGTCTACTTCCTCCTTCTGATACCTAGCTTCACGAGTCAACCGATGCGGGTCCGCAATTTTAATGATTTTCTTTTGTTTTGCGTAGTGATAAACTGTGGGTTTCGAAACTGCAAGTATGTCAGCTACTTCTTGTCTTGTGTACCAGGCATTCAATAAAAACACTCCTTCTATAGTTCTATTTGAAGCCGTTTTGTTATTCCTTGAACCATCTATCAGTCGCGTAGTTCTCGATAGACCAAATCCCTATGCCCTTCTACTTCGCCTTTTCCTGAGCCTTCTCATATGTATCCAAGTAAGGCCTCCCTTGGGGAAAGTGAAAAAGCATCGTACCTCTACTTTAGAGAAGCTATTAGGATCCTTAGGGTCTTGTGTTAGTAAAGTAGTTCCATTTATAGCCTCCATAATAATATCCATTTTAACATCTGGATATCGTGCATATTGAAACTGTGAGGCATTAGTTGCAGGATAGTTATATTGTATTACCATTCGAATATTGCATGTGACGGTAAAAGGTATGGCAATACCAAAAGTTCGCATATTTAACGAATGGTACATTACTCTAGACCCCTGATCTCTTGTTCTAATTTCACTTGAGAGAGCTCTAGGAGATAAAGTAGGGTCAACACCAGGCTCTAAATCCTCTGCAGGAGTTAATGCAAGTCTTTCAGTATAATCTTTATACTGCGCCGTAGTACTGGAACTGTTCTCTTTACTGCCTCGCTTAATAAGACTAAATCAAAAGGTTGAATAATAGAATCATTACATACTACACTATTTGATATTATTAGCAATTTCTTTTTTAAAAAGGTAGAATTCACAATGATTCATTTCCCCCCCCTTAACTTGATGCAAAAGTCGATGATACGCTTTCAGAACCATTTTGTTACCTAGTTACGGACCCAGATTTTTGTTCTAAGTTAAATTTCATCATAAAAAAACTACACCTACAATTGTTAGAGGGTGTCTAACAATTGGGGTACAGTTCAAATAGAGGCGGCCTGTTTTTTTTGTTTGCAGCATTTAATAATAATTCCTGATATTATTCTTCAAAATTTGAGCTTTATAATATAGTTATTAATCACTTAGCATTATCCAATATCTCTTCTATAGCCCCTGCCTTTAAAGACTCATAGAAATTATCATCTGCAGTCGTTAGCATAATAGTTAGATTTCTGTCAGGGTCATACTTAGCCATTAAAATTTGGGAAGTATCTTTCGAGTAAAAATATCGAATGCTATTGCTATTGTACTTATCTATTTTATAACTCTGATTAACATATTTATCGTTGTTATGAATAAATAAATTATCGTAATACTCAACATCTAATTCTTCAACCATTACAAATATTAATTTTTCTCGGTAAAAATGAAAGCTCGAATTACTATATTCCAGAATAGAATCAGCCCCAGTAACATTTACTTCAGAGTCAAAAATCTCTTTAAATTCTTTACCCATTTTTTCTATAACTCTTGATTTCGAGTCATTTAATGTAACTCCATAAATATAATAAAATCCATTTTCTTCAGTGAAAATCTCGTTTTCCGGTAATTCTTCTTCGATTTCCTTTATATCTTTAAAATTACTATCGACAGATTGACAACCAGATACAATCAACATAAACAAAATTAAAACTAGTCCAAATCGTGATGCAAATATACTCATATCCTTCTTCCTCCATTTAATTCGCTCTTTATGTTCACGATAGTATTCCTTTTTAAATCAAGAATAAATTCAGGAGCTTCAGCCACTACCATTGTATATATACCACTAAAAGTTTATGCAATAAACTTAACTCATGATTACGTCTAAAAAATGAAAAAGAGAAGAGGTTTCCGATGACGCTTCAGTTCCCTTTTTTCTAAATATAATTATTACTGCTTTTTTTTGTAATGTCCAAAGGAATTCGGGGAGAGACAGATGTCAAGTGGTTTACGAAGCTGTGACGACTTAGGCTGTAGGATTATTGGTTTCTTTGATAATCCTGAGTTACGGGTTCTAACAAAACAAATTTCAAAGGCCAACCGAACGGAAACATTTTATTGATTTCATAGAAAATCCTTCCCACTTCGAAGGTGAGTATGATTGCTCCATAATTTTCCGTAGTAATGTTCTATCTCACGATTCATAAAATATTGGTCGAAATAAGGAGTTCCTCCCCACTATCCGATTTGGAGAGGTGGCCCCTATTTTGGCGTTTTCAACCTTTTTTACTTAAACTCTGCATAGGGTTCTGGATACCCAATTTCAATTCTCTCTTGTGGACTCATAAGTGCCAACTCCTCCAAAGAATAAAAGAAAGGCTTTTCTGGTTTTAAATCATCAATTTCGTCTAGATTATGTTCCATAATTTCTCCTTCACTAACTAAAGAAGGAGGAACAACATCAAGATCATACCAAGTTCTTGGGTTGTAAGCAGTAGAACTTGTGCAGGCTGAAGTTGAACAATTTCTTGTTTCTAAATGTAAATGAACAGCTGTAGATGACCCAGTAGTACCCATTGTTCCAACTTTTGTATTACCAGTAACAGCTTGTCCATTAGTAACACTTATAGATGTTAAATGGGCATATCTACTTTGAACATTTACATATTTCATTTGGTTATTTCCAACGTGGTTAATATAAACTACATTTCCATAGGTTGTGTGCCATCCTGCATTGCTTACTACTCCGTTGTGAATTGCTCTAACAGTATCTCCGGCAACCCCCGCAGTTTTCCCTCCAATATCCAGGCCCTCGTGAAGTTTAGTTACGCCGTTGAGAGTCCGCATTCCAAATTCTGATGTAACTCTGGTTGAATCAGTTGGCCAATAGAGTGTTGCAGCCAATGCAAATGCAGCAAATGAGAAGAATAGAGTTAATCCTAGTATACCGCTAAATAACTTCTTCATAATTTCCCCCTTAGTTTTATATTTAGTATTAATGGAAATATAAGTAATCCCCCCTTATTCAAAATATAACACTAGTGTGAAATTTTTACAATATAAAAATTAATTATTCCGATTTCAATAACCCGAAATTCCGTTTGAAACTAGTGTTCTTACAAAAAAACGGATTGATTTAATTCCGAAAATCACAGCAACTCTTACAATCGTAAATAAACAAAAAAGGGGAGTTAATTCAACATTACCGCAATTACCTATTCTATAGAAATTATATAAATTATTTCCAAAATATCGTTTCAATCGCCGAATGTGTTTGTTCAGTGACTCCTTATAGACTCTCAGTTCATCACCTATTGCCCTTGGCGTTCTTTATGCATGGAAATATACATCGTTGAAATAACGGGCTTTCTGGCGAACGGCAGGCATGTCTAAATGAATAATCATGCAGATTCAGCTCAACGAGAACGGAAAACCTTCCCCGGAAAGTTATAAGGAGGGTTTCTATTGTGATTTTAGCATCTCTTTGATGGTCGGTTATTTCCCGCTGGTACTTTCCGATAATCTTCCTTTGGGCCAAATAAAGAAGAGTAACATTTTAGCCACTCTTTCAATGCACATTTTTCAATTAAGTTAATTTTAAATCTGAAAAAGTAATGAGCATAAGTAGTGTAGTCACTAAAATCCCCAAAATTACATAAGTAAAGACTTTCATTTTTCACACCTTTTTTTATTTCTATCGTTAATTCCAAGGGCGATAATACTAATCTTCACACTGTAGTATCGGGTAGGAAAGCAGAGTCTTACTTCACCTTAAATAAAATGGATGTGTGCTCTTTGTTCGATTACATTTTAGTCTAATTCACTAATGTCATCAACAATATAGACAGTTTCTGTCTCGCTGTTATTAAATTCCTCTTCTAATTGATAGTGTGGCGAAATAATGCTTGCTCCTTCCTTCTCTAAATAGCTGTACATAATGAGTTTTAAATCCCGTTTATCCAGTGAAGATGTAGCAAATGACGGTAAAAGGCCAGCCTCAATAAGATTGTTTAGATGGTAAGGAACCATGCTTGATGAACTCTGTGGATTACCAAAAAAATCGTGAATTTTTTGAATATCGTATCGATAAGAGTCAAACTTTTTTAAACCGTAGTAATGAGGCGATGGATAGATACTTAAATCAATGATTCTCATATTTTGTAGGTTCATATAAATTTCGAGAATGGATGGTTCTATTTTTTCGAGAAATCTACTGTACAAATTAATATCTGAAGTGAAGTCCATTGGTGCTGTGTAAAGGTCTAATAACTCCTCGATGTCGTATCTATATCCATAATCACCGTAACGTTTTTCATTTTCAACTTTTAATATATTAAGTTGTTCAAGAGGATCTTCATTCGCCGGAATTAATTTTTTAGACCAAATAACATTGAATTCTAATTGCTGCCTTTTGATTTCTCTAGTAATTTCGTCAATATATTCGTATCGTATCTTCGCATACTCTATTATCTCGTTAAAGTATATAGTTAATTCTTTGTCACTTTCCTCTGGATCGTTACTATATAGATAAACACTAAAATCGCCTCTACCATGACTGCTAGACCAAGAAGCAAAGTATTTTTTGTCAGAAATCACTCCGTCATAACTATCTAAATTTACTGGATGAACACCAAAAGCAGCCCTTATATGGGTGAAATATTGGTCATCAGAAATGCTTTTTTTAAATACAGTCTTGTCGTTACATAATGGGTAATTCTTTTTGTTGTAAAGTGCCCTGTATAATTGTTGGACTGCTTCTGTAAGTAAATCAATAGTACATACGAATTGAAGTACGTTTAGAGATTTAGCGTCATCATCCTTTTTGTGAAGATCGACGGAGGGCAAGCCGTAAACAACTATATGCAGCCAATCCCTCGCGGAGAAAAGCACACTTATTTTCTTCTTCCCATAAAAATTACTGTATTTATGTATTAAGAAGTCACTATGTTCATGGATAGCCAGTTTTAAACGCTCTAGGACAGTTGAATCTAAGAAATCGATTTCCAATATAACCACACTCCTTTGTTATCAATCCCCATTGAATTAGAAAAATGCCCTACTCCGAATTGAAGTAAAGCACTCTTTAGTCCAAAACAGTAGGTATAAAACCACCTTTTAGTTTTCACTATTCACTTTATCCAAACATAGATCAATTAATGCTATCATGCAATAGAACAATTAATCTAATTGTTTCATAGAACCAATTTGAATTTTATTAACCTCAAAGTGTCGGATTTGATATTTATTACCGATATCAGTAATTTTTATAAATTCACTATCCAGAAGAAAATCAAACTCTGCGGTTCCAGCAGCCATATTTGTAACCAACGTTTGAGCCGATACCTTTTTATTTTTAGGGTCATAGAACGTTTTTATTTTTTCAAATGCGATTTGACAGCGAACAACAATACTCTATATTTAATTGGGATAAATAATGGGATAAGAACGAGGAGAAATACGGAGATGATATCTAAAAAACACCAGGAACTGTTCCTGGTGTTATCATCATATAGCCTTACTAATTTAACTATCCAACGCTCACAAGGCATCCTATCATGGTCTTGTCGGACAACTATGATGTGGACTAGGGATAATATTTTTGCGCACAACTGAATAGGATGAGAGCTATTGGACATGCTGTTAAGGCACTCATTTTTAACATAAAGAGAATTTTTAAAAATATGGATAAATCTAAAGAGAGTTAAAAGTTTTAGACATCTTACTGTTTCGGTGAGTTGGAGTTAATTTCCGGACATAATTGATTAATTTTAGGAGTTAAGAAATAATCTATCGTATTTAACCCGTAAAATTTATGTTAATGTCGACTTTTTTAAATATATAACTTGAGTTCGGAAACTTATAGTGTTAATATGATAATATCAAAGTTTAGATAAGGGTGTCACAAGTTTAGAATTCTTGAAAACTTCTAAATAAGTTTACTTAGTTTCTTTAAAATTCACAGACATATTATAACTCATATAAGAATAAGCTTTTAGTCAATAAAAAAACTCCCCGTCGCCACGAGGAGTTTGATTGGTATCGCTGCGCAAACAGCTTTCAACCAATTCTCACTTTATATCTGTATCCCTATCTTTAATTTTTTGCACGGCTTTTTCTGCTGCTTTTTCCGCTACATTTTCTAAATCCTGAGTCTTTTGTTCGTCCAATTTTAACTTTCGTTCAGCATTCGAGTGCTGGACATTTTTAATTGCGATTGATGCCAATAAAATAAAAAGTGCTATCGAACCATAAATAGCCATCTGCATCAAAGACCCGTCTGACATTAAATGCTTTCCTGCTGCTGCCAACACTGCTTGATTTTCATCTTTTGATAAAAAAAGCGTAAAGTTGTAAAGTGCTGATAGGAAAAATGCGGTTGGTACTGCTATTGCCCATTTAAATCCACGATTAACTACTGCCCTCATTGTTTCTCACCTCTTTGACCACTACCCTACTATGAGATGAAGGGATTTGTCCTTTATTTACTTTTTTCCCAATTATTGCATCCACCTTTCTGAGTTTCGCTCTTTCTTATCTATATTCACGGGATTTCTCCACCTAATTAGAAGACTTGTCCTAATCTGCGCAAATCTAAAACATATTTTCATATTTTTTAGATACACTTAAACAATTTTACACCATCTGCTAGGCAGATAGCAAGCGGTAACTATCGTCCTACTAAAAAAGTAGAAAAATCGATATAATCGTCATTATATCTACCAATATCGACAATATAAAACAGTCAAGTTACTATTTTGATTGCTTTTTTTGTGTTTGAACATATTATATCCACCTTTATCACAATCTATTCAACTTTTCATCTTCTATTATACTAATTTTTCTTCTTTTTTTCCTATCATTATCGCAAGACCAAACGACAACATCCCACCAAGACTGTAAACTCTTACTTCTTCCCAAAATCCATAATAACTACATTGTATTGTGATTATGACGCTCAAAATACCCATTAAAATCGCTGGATAAAAGTACTTATTTGTATTGATGATATCATTCAACATTGCCCCCCCCGAATCTACACTAATTATACCTCACAAAGAGAGATAATTAGTTTCTCTGTTTTCCATTTTAAAAATAAATTTTGTTGTTATCGAATTGTCGAGTGTAAACTGTCGAACCACATTTTTAATTTAAAAAAATGAGTCTATTTTGGACGTCTATCTAGTCATTAGTGACCTTACATACACTTAAGTCGTTCCTAAATGCGTCAGAGAGTTTCTCTCATACACCTTTTTCCCCTCCCCTTTATTTGTTATACACAGCTTCCCGCAAAAATATTCCTTAAATCTACAATTATTATCTCGGTTGCATTTCTTTAAAACAAAAACACTGACGACCTGGCGTGCCTTTGCGGGAGATGTATTGCTTTAGGCTCTGCTGAATCTGCCCTTATCCGTTCTCTTTAGACTCTGAACTCTTCTAATTCATCCGCTGTTTTATCATCCGTCATATGAATCTTCGAATCCAAAGTCTTGTCCATCCCTTTTCCCATTTTTCTATTCATCATACCGAAATATCCCAATCCTATTGCTTTTAGCAAACAATACCTCGTATTGCAGGCCTGGCAAAACCTTTACAACCCGCCCATTCGACCCCTCATACGATTTGAGATAGTAATAATCCTCAACATCTTTCCCCTCTACATTCACAACGACAAACACGGTATCCCCAACAGCAAATACTCCTTTCTTTGGCACCGCATCAAAAATAGCAAGTTGCTGCACCAAGGCGATCACTCCTTCGTTTTTTCTTCCTTCACCCTGCTTCGATTGCACGAGTAACAAAAATTCAGGCCAGTATGGTTCGAGACTGGCCTGTACAAAGTCTTGCAACTCCTGCCACACTTAGGACATTCTTGCTTGTCGTATTTCACTCGTTTCCCTCCTTCACAAATCTCTGTGCATACCGAAAATGCTGCCAAACATACGGATCATCATGATTCCCACCACCGGCCAACCAATCCGTAATACATGCATTTTTATCTCGCAACGCTTCCAGCGGGATACGGTCCGCTACTTTCGTTATTTCATTTATTGGATTCATTTGTTGCTCGTTTTCACTTCTGCTAATTTCCTAGACATTATCACAGCTTTATTTTGGACCATCGCTACAATTAATCCTTTATTTTTATTAGATTTACAAGTTTTTAATTATTAAAGTATTCAACTTGAATACTTCAGTAACCCCTGCGGCAAACAGCTACTAGACAACGATATATCCTTAAGCTATCGTTATATATATAGAACGGTGGTGATTGAAAATGGAAGAACTTCGAGCGAAAAAAATCATTAATTTGCTTCATAAAAAAAGCCAGTTGAATCCAGTTAGAAGTGGTCTCGATTTCAGATCTCCTTATGTTCAAAACATCATCGAAAAGTTTAATAATAATGAATACATCGTAGGTTCGAAGAATTTATAATGATCGCCACATTCCATGCTTCGGGGCTTTAAGACAGCCCCGATTTCTTTTTGTTGTCATTGCGTATTATGGTCGTACTGTGTATCACTCACCGCCTCTTAGTTCGATACCAAGATTGAAGGTTTCGTTTACCTCGCTGTTATAGACTTTCAACTCTACAATCCCTTTGTTTGTATTCATCCTGGTTGCGAATATAGTCAATGTGTACTCTCATCCCTTTTTTAGTTGCTTTATTCCTCTTTCGCGGCTTTTGATTATTATTCAGCATGTGCATCTATAAATAAACTTTAGCCTTTGAATACTTCTCTTTATCAAAACTTATGTTCATGTCCGGATAAATGACCTCTCCGCTAACGAGCGTTAAATAATTCTCCATTTCCGTTCCTCCTTTTTGCTATTCTATGTGTCCTTCACGACTTTATTTAATCTTTAACTCTCCACTCATCCAACGACATTTCAAGTGCGTCTGCAATCTTGCACACTACTTGAAATGTAGGATTCGTATTCGAGCTATTTTCGATATTTCGCAAAGTTGACTAAGCAATCCCAGTCATTTTTAAGACCCTGTATCGCGAAATTCCTTTAGATTCACATTTCCGCCTAATACACAACATAGAGTGCACCCGCCCCTTGCACACCACTACATATGGTGTTATATTGTATGAAAGGAATATTCGTTCCCACAATTCTGAAAGGGGTGAAAATATGACTAACAAAAAACAAACTTCTAAGAGTGTTGCAAGTATCGCTAGTAAGATTCTAAGAGACGGACGTTACAGCGATGCTTCAAAATCGGTAGCAGCTTCAGCACTTTCTCAAACGAAAAAGAAATGAAAATCAAGGCATTCTTCAGGGCGACAGGTCACCATAGAAGTCTTAAATGTATTACTACTCATTAGGAAAGGACGGGATTATATGCAATTTGAAGGAGCGGTTATTAAAGAGCAGGGACAAACCTTTGCAGTAGTTATAGTTAAACCGCATGTATTACAATCGTCTGCTACGTGTGAGAATACGCGTAATGGCTTTTCACGCCATTTTCCTGGTATGCCAATTATTTTGATGGCACAAAATTCAAGAGGTGTACCAACTTACCATGGAAGAACGGACATTGCTAAGTTCTTAGCTAAACTTCATCCGAGTCAAATTCCTTGGAAACGCTATACAGTTTAACGGATTCTGGAACTGCGTCTTTTACATTTACTGCGGGTGCACTTTTTAGAATCTCTTCAATTTCTTTTGGATCTATCCGTATTCCATCAAGTTGGATGTTGGTCGTCGTTCTAGCGGCGACCAAAGCTTTTAACTCCGCACTTTCCTTGACAACTTTTTGTTCAGCCATTTTTCTCACCCGGCTTCCTCATCTTCATTTACGATTCCGATCAAGCACTAAGTGTGTCATATATAAACGGGCGTTTCCGGTAAAACATCTAAATCGAAACCTGATTCAATAAACTTAGTTGTTAGTTCTGGTTTTATAGCATTGCCTACATACATGTAAATACGTTCTATTTCATCACGATTAAAGTCCGTCCCTAGAGAATCGTTAACTATAGCTCTAACACGTTTTTGCCAGTAATTACTTACACCTTTACATGATGGACGTGATAACCATTCAACAACTTTGCATTTTAGGTCTAAAGATGTTTTTACGCTACTTAATCCGAAATATATATTCCAACTAGACACAACAATAAGCACGTTGTTATGGTTAATCAAACACTTCGGGAATGATTCTGAATGTGACCTATCAATTTAACCGATTCAATTTCTGCTTGGTCATCAGATTCTCCCACTAAAATGCACATAGTCACCGTATGTTAGGGTAGGAATAATAGTGTCGACAATTGAGTCGTAATGGTTTGAATCGCAAGCTGCATTATGTACTTCACTTTCATCTGAATTGGTTCCGTTTTTAGTGCAAATTAATTGAGTTTCTTCTATTATAATAGGCATTTTTTATTCCTCCTCGTTTTATGGCCAGCCGATTTGTAATTCAACATGATAGACAACTGCTATCTTGTTTCTGACCTCGACCTCGTATTGTAATTTAAGATGTTCTAATACCTTCAGAACTGTACCCCATTTTTTTAAAAATCCTGCAAAAAGAAATACAATTCCGGATCATGCCGCTCGTTTCAGGTATGGTGATTTGAACACGATCCCCTATTTCTAATGGTGTGTCTATTACTTTTTCTTCAACTTGCGCTATCTCTTTTGTTTACTCTCCTACTTTTTCTTCTCCTTGCTCAAATAGTGAAAGTTGATGTTTATCGTTCACTTTTTTATCCCCCTATATCAAAACTAGTGTAACTACAAAAAAACAACATTTCCTACACGTTAGTGTAATCCGCATAAAACGTAATAGCGAAAATGCAATGCATAAGAATAGCAAACGTAAATAAGAGTTATTCTTTTTATATAAACAAATGGATGATTTTTTTATGTTGTATTGAATATGTGGTAGAATCAATGTGACTTACAAAAGGCGAAGCATGTGTTGAGTTGAAGAATATTAAATTACAATGGTTTATCTGTTAATTTATACAACTGATAAAAGGAGTGTTGTAAACATGTCTTTAGAGATGATGGAAACCGGTAGGTTGCATATGGAACAATTGAAAATGGTATTACAAGACCAACTAACTCTTCCCTCCCTCCAAATTCGTTTGGATGCAGCTGAAAAAAATGGGGAGACACCTTTTCATGATTTTACAGATCCAGAAATGATAAAATGGTTTCTATATGAGCGCCGCCATCTTAACGAAGAGAACGAACGTTCGCGTCGAACTGTTCGGGAGTATGAGCGTGAGCTATTACTCTTCATTGAACAGCTTTTAACATATAGCGTGGCAATTGATATAGATGTTGCCTATATAATAGAAGGTTCTCTGTTTAAATCCCTCCAATCACGTCATTTAAGGCGCTACCAGGAGTGGTTAGCAACCGATAGTCCGTATGTTTTACGTAAAGGAGCGTACTCTGCTGCCACACTTGAACGAAAAACGACCATTATCAAAGCATTTTTCACCTTTTTACACGAAAAGGGTTATATCCAGGAACCTATTCAAAAGGGGCTGCGCATTGCATCAGTACGTAAAGATGACCGCCCTAATCGCGACTTGGGTCCTTTAGATGTAATCACGCTACTCAACACCTTTCGGGACCTTCAACACCCTGTTATGTTTACGATTGTTCATGTATTAACCACAACTGGGATCCGGAATGAAGAGTTTTGTGTGCTGCAGGTGAAGGATTTGAAAGTTGATGCTATCCTGGGTGGCTACTACCTGGAAATATTAGGAAAAGGAAATAAGTTGCGACACGTTCCACTAAAGGAGAAAGTTGTCCGCAGCATACGTATGTTTCGCCATGCCCGAGGGCTTCTTCCAATTGAACAAGCGCTACAGGAGGATCCACTCTTTACAACGAATACCGGTCAGGCCTATTCTCCATCCTACTTATCTCAATATGTAAAAAAACAGATTGCCACAACTGAGCAAGTGATGCTATCGGATAAAACGCTTAAAATAACACCTCACGTGTTCCGTCACGCTTTTGCTATTATATCCAAGTTGAATGGGGTGGATATCTACGATATTATGCGTTCACTAGGGCATGAAAAAATCGAAACAACGATGATTTACTTGGAGAAAGTTTTCGAAAAAGAACGACATGCCATCCACTCATGGAAACCTGAAGTGTTCGGGGACTATATTTAAGAGGACAATAATATCAATTCATGCAAAATACCCTCGCGCAATAACCCCGAAACGGTAGTTTCAGAGTTATTGCGCGAGGGTACTCCTCTTAAGTCGCTGTCTATATAATTAATGCGTCAATTATACCACATCATGTTTAGTGATAAAAGTCTTATATCCATTATTTTTGTATATAATAAGCAAATTGTCATCTCTACTGAAGCTAAACCACACTGGGAGCATCCGGATTGGTTTAGCTTCTTTTTTTCATATTCTCAAACCAATATTCCATGGCGGCAGTTGATAGTATCCACTCTTTGGGGTAGATATTTACGGCGTCATGAGATCATTAGGACATGAGAAAATTGAAACGACAATGAACTATTTGGAGAAGAACTTTGAGAAAGAATGCCATGCGATTCATTCATGGATGCTAGACTTATATGGGAGTTATATCTAATTGACAAAAAAACTCGCGGAACAGGACTAAAACCGTGGTTTTAGTCTTGTTCCGCGAGGGTACTCCTCTTAAATCGCCGTGAATTTACTTTGTGAGTTAACGACACTGATAGCTTCGAAAGTTGAGTAATTAATGTGAAAAGATGTTTTCCAATTCTCTAACCTTGTCGCCATCCATCAAATTAGACACACCAAAAGTTTCCCCTTCGCCATTCTTGTTGATAGCAACATCAAGATCGTTCAATAGTCGCTTCATATATTCGAACGATAATTCCATATCTTCAGGAACAGGCTTCCAGTCCTTAACATAGTCAAGATTGGTCTTGTCTGTATTATTATTGATATGTGCTGTTCGCACAAATTGATTATGACTTATTGCCGCAGCTAAAAGACGCACGTTTGAGAAGTCTTCATCATATCCAACTTCTTCAGGATGAATTTTTTGATACATACTTTCAATAGCTTCTTGCGCTTTTATATAATATACTAGTCCGACATCGTTCCCAGCTTCGTGGAATCGTTCTTCGGGTGGCCGGTTAAATTCTGCCAACGTTTCCGCAACCCATTCTTTCGTTTGCGGTAGAAATTCAGGAAGTTCGTGTGCAGCTACTTCTTCCTTTCCATTATCTTCATCGACCATGACTTTTGAGATTCCTTTGTTATTTATTTCATCTTTTCCACATGCCGCCAGTAATCCGACGACCAAAATGCTAACCATTCCAATTTTGAGCAGTTTCAAGATTGTCCACTCCCTCCTTGGATTTACCTAATCTTACCATTCGCATTTTGTTAGGTCAAACGAAAAAGATGACGCTCCTAATTAGTGAGGCAGAAAAAAAAACAACACCCCGAGGGGTGCCGCCTTTAGATCATCGAGACGCCGCTTTGGTTATTACAAGTGACTAAATGAATCCGTAGTACCTGTAACATTTGTCGCAAGCACGACACACCTAACGCGAAATTCCCTCTTGTCTGCGTAGTTCGTGGTGAACTCGTGGCTTGTTCCGCTTTTTGAAGCCACTCCTGTTCGTGATGCAACATTCATCCAAAGTTGTGCGACTGGATTATATTGTTCCAAATAAATCGTGTATTGGAAACTACAGTTTAAAGTCGAAGTAACACTAGCCGCAATGTAACCAGTTTGTGAACTTGCACAAATTGTTCCTCTTGTCCCGATATCGCATACCCCTGGTATGAATTCTTTACATTTCATAATATAAAACCTCCTGTTGTTGTTTTGCCGGCTTGTACCGGCCTACACTTATATATGTGGGGTGAGATTCATTATTTGTGACGCAAGACAGAAAAACAACACCCCGAAGGGTGCCGCCTTTACATTTTCGAGACGCTGTTTTGGTTATTACAAGTGACCGAATGAAACCGCATGTACGACATAACTAATTCCCTCTTTTCGTATAGGACAGGGCGAACCTAACACTTCAGTTTATTTTAAAGTAATACGACTCTCCTCATCCTAAGTTATTAGCCGAATCAATAATGGCAAAAACACTTTTCATTTTTATGAGTACCGGATGAGAGGTTAAACATTCGTATTTACTGTAGATTGCAGATTCAACTCTTTTAGTTTTGATGCAATTCGGTCTTTAACTAATTTCGCACGCCCCTCGTCTAGGATGCGATGAGGACAATTCTTTCTCTTCCCTTTACTGTTAATCCAATCGTTATGCCATTTCACACGGTCGATACCCCAACCATATTGTTTAAGTACATGAGCAACGTATTCTATTGCATTTTCTTCTGCTTTTATATATTTCAGACCGCCTGATTTGCTGTAACAGATCTCTATGCCGATAGATTTACGGTTCCCCGGACCTGTTACACCGTCGCCTGCATGAAAACCATTTCGCTTAAACGGGATAGCTTGTACAGCGTGCTTGTTATCAATCGCAACATGGTAACTTAATGGTTCCGGGTTACGATGCATGAATGCTATTTCGTTAATTGCAGTCGCATCGTTATAAGTATTGTGAAGAGTGATATATTCCGGCGTCATGCTGTATGGCGCTTTTAGCTTATATAAGGACTCCGGGATGTAATTATTGATGATAGTGTAAGACATATCTCTTTCTCCCCTTATCTCTTCCTCGATATTTCTATTTGACGATATAATTGAATTGATTCGTCAGGAATATTCGTGTTATTCAGTAGTATTTGTAATAGAAAACAATGAGTATGGTATTATTGTTCATAACTAATACTTCCTGGGAGTGAAAAAATGAAAAAGATATATATTGCTTCATTATCTTTATCCTCCATCGTTCTATTGTTTCTTATAATGAAGTTTTTTGGATGGACTGTTGTGATCAATCAATTGGTGTTTGATAAATGGATTGCATTGATCGCCGTCTTTTCCGTTCCTACTTCTGTTTACATGATTTTAAGCAAACTCAAAACTCATTCGGGAACAGTGAAAAAACTTGCTTTATTTTCAGTAATCCTTACATCCCTGTGGTGTTTATGGGCTTTTAAAGTACAGCCTTATTATTTTGCATATGTTGGACAGAATGATATACTTCCACAATCGTATTTGGTCTCTGAGAAAAGGAATTCAAAAACTCCAGAAACGAAATTTGATGTTTTTGATACCAAATACACTATATTTAAATCCGTTACCCCTTTCCTTTTTAAAAAGGAGTCAACAATAGTTAATGAACGTGGCATCATTTTCATGTCAAGAAAAATTGTGAAAACGGTTATTATAGATGGAGATATCTATATAACAAATGGTGGAGGCTTATTGCCTGTTAAATAATAGAGGGCACCAGTAATAGTAAACTGGTACCCTTTTTTTTATTTGGTTTTATTCTCTTCCTAGAAGTACTAAGAACTTATCTCTCCAAGCTTCACAAACTATCTGACCAATTTCTGGAGTATAATAAGGAATATTGAATTTAATCCTAAAAGCTTGTCTTATACTTAAATATGTTGGGTTATCACCATTTATTAAACCATCAGCCTTACCATATAAAATATCAGGTGATGAATCAAATTTTTCTTGATAGAATTTGGAATACCTGTTCTTCCAACCATTTGAATAGTAATTCCTTACTACTTCAGATAATCCTTTTGAATTATTATTTTTCACAATATCCATACCAATATTATATCCGTCTATATCTGATAAAAGATCAGAATAAGAGAAAGAGCTTTCTCCTATACCACCAATAGTGGCATATGCAGCCTCATATATTGTGTCGTACCTACCACTCTCTACAAGGCTAATAGAGTCCCTTAAAGCTGTTAATAGATCGCCTCCCCATCCCGCATAATCAGAAATAAAGGTACCCTCGTCTAAAATCACTGAATCACAGGTTGCAGCCAAATGGGCTAGATCGATAATATAGCTTTTGGATTCTGGATCGATAGGTTCTATAAAATCACGTGCTAACCCAAATTCACCTGCCGCTTTTTCCACGAAAGTTGCATCTAATGGGCCTGCTATAGCAACCCACATAGCCCCATTAAATCTTTCGTTTCGAAGGTAATCTAAACAGCTATCATTTTGTTTGCTGACACCGCTACCATCTTTAGCAGCGAGTTTTTGCAATTCGTCCATTTTGTTTAAAAAAGCGTCGTTTAGAGAAGGTGCTGTAGTAACTGAATTTTGTCCATTATCCCTACCTGATTTGATATTCTTATCAATAGCGATTTTACCTTCACCACTCCCAATTGCATATTCTAGAATTTGGTCAAATGCCCAATTTTTAGGAAGTGGATAACCTAAGTTCCCACTAAATCCTGTAGACATCCCGCTTACAAAACTGTAACTTATCCCATCTAATTTAGAAACTTCAATACAGATCGAACGCGGACCGTATACACCGACACTATATTTACCACCTAAAACTGTAATAATGGCTTGATAATAATCTAAAATCTTTGGAATATCTCCACCCAATGCATCATAGTCTACCGAAAAGTAGATCGTTGCACCGTCTTTAAATCCATATTGTTGAGCACTGATTAGAGCCTGTTCTCCATCAATGGCTCCTTGGAGCGGACCAAAATATGCGGATGAAGCACCATTAGTTTGATATATCGGAAAGACAGTTAAGCCAGCATCAAAGATAGTTTTCAATTCTCCAGGTTGAATTTTCTTATTTAAGCCTCCTGGAACATTTACCAAATACCTTCCAATGGTTTGGTATCCAGCGTTTTTCAGGGTTTGAGCTCTAGCAGGAGTTATTTCAGTAATGCAATCACAAGCTGTTCCTTTCCGATTAGGATCACCAGAACTGGTGAGAACGGATAACCAGGCCTGTTTCCCTGCAATACCATCTGCATCTAATCCAACAAATTTTTGGAATTCAGTAACAGCTGATTTTACACCAGTTCCATATATGCCATCAAAAGTTCCCGAGTCATAGTTGTTAACATACAAAGCATACTGAAATAATTTCACGAAATTGCCCCGGCTACCGACTAGTAACGTAGGGAGTCCAGCTGTCGTAGCCGGTCCAATCGAACCTGTTTGGTTATTCGGGGCAATGCCTATCTCTGTTTGTAGGCCGTAGATTAGAGCTTTGTTTGTGTTTCTTTGGTAGAAGCCGTCAGTAGGTTGAACACCCGCTGTTTTGTAGTAACTGTAATTTAGGTTTTGTTGAATGTCTCTAATTCTTGAATTGCCCCCTGCGGTGAGGACATAAGCATCCATGGTTAAGAATGCTTTAAACACATAATCATAAACTTTCCCGTCCCTCACTGGTAATCCGGCATCAGTTTGTAGTTTTTGTACTGCGGATTTAAGCCCATCACCGAAATTGCCATCAAATCCCCCTGGATTGTACCCTTTACAGTAACAAGCCCCTTGAAGTATATATACAATTTGCTTCCCTTTCGAATCAGTAGGAACTGAACCAAGTTGCATTTCTCCCCACTTATTGTAAGCAGCTGCCGTTCCATCCCCAAAATTATTGAACGGATTAGGTATTCCTAATTCAATCTGCAACGCCCGGGTTAAAGCATACATCGTTGACCAACCTGTTTTTCCGGTTAGCGAAACCACTTCAAATCCTGGATCATTACTATACTCTTGGTTAAGCCATTTTTGAACTCTTAATACCATTTCATCCATTGTTAACTCTCCCTTTTAATAATTTTTTTTAAGTATTTGCAGATTTGATATCCCTTTATATATGAGCAACTTGTCCGCGTTAAAAAGTTCGACCATCCTAAAGGAAGGGTATATCTTGAACTTATAACAGTAATTAATTACTTTTTGAGTATTTCGACAATTGGCGGCTTTATATAACACCAATTCATCTTTTTAGTGAGGGGCCCTTTCACTGTTATATGTGTAATGATTAAAGCGATTTGTGACTTCATACAGCACTTTTTACCGCTGGCCCATTATTTACTCCTTAAATGGCTTCAAGTGCTTGTCCACGATAAATCTTATTAAGATGCTCTATTGATCAAGTATTTTGCAAATGATTCTTTTGATCGTTGTACCAGTTTTCGAAATTTCGGATTGTTCGAATCTCCTTCACCAGTAGCAATTGCTAGGTCGGCGCCTTTATAACCAAGTGATATGAATTGAATTACATTAGCATATCTTTCATTGACTTTTTTAAATTCAGAGATAATCGATGTTACTTCGATTTGATCAAAATATTCATCCTCAGCAGAGTACACTTCGCTAATTGAAATGTCTGCAAGTGTTCTTTCACTTTCTGTAGCACTATCAATTCTTCTATCCAACGAAATAAGCCTAGCGGATTCGTATGAAATACCATTTTTGTCATTTTCGTTGCCTTTTGTTTTATACTGTCTCCATGTGTGTTTTTCAGCGAAATCAAATCGACGCACTACAATATTTTTGAAAGTGGAGCCGTCACCTTGAAATGATTCAACTGCTTCCCAAAGGTATTGCATGAACCTTGATTCAAAATCTTCCTTCGGTATTACAAGACCATAAATTGCGGTTTTCTTATAAGCGTTGTTCACACTCTTCAAAATATAACCTTTCATTTCTTCGAATATGTTTAATAGAATTATTTCTTTCTTTAATACTTCATTTTCATCGTTATATATCCCCGCCATTTCTTCAAGATCACTCCAAAAACATTCTCTTTTTATTTCCCTCATGTAACCACCGCCCCCCCAAATTAGTTGTACACTGGGAAATGTGGCTAAATTTTCTTGTTTGTGACACTTGCGAAAGAATTTCTCGAACACTAGTTCTATATTATAGCAAAAAAAAGAAAGTCCCAATTAGGAACTTAATAGATATAAAAATAAAACGGATTATTATAATAATCTAGACGCAGTTCTTCGGGAACTTGTGATATAAAACGAAATCACGGCACGTCAAACTGGCGTCCTTTTGTATACGTGATTACATATTATTGGTATACTGTGCATAAATCTGAATGGGGGAATTTACATGAAATCCAAACTATTAATAGGTTCTATTATTCTTGTGATTGGAGTTGCAATCGTGGGTTTACGTGATTACACGGGAGAAGCGAAGGCAAGCGGTGACGAAATAAAGAGCATAAAGGTTGACAAAGTTTCAAAGGAATCGAACGAACCTGTAGCTATAGTGTACGACAAGGAAATCGGCGTGTGGCTTTCAGAAATGAATGCTATGCTTTCCGCACCGTTGGACGACCCTCGATTGAAAGAAGCTAACAATGACGAAGGGTTCGAATATTACTTGAAAGCACAAAAAGTCATGGACTCATACCCGAACCAAACTCCGACCTTTTTAGGTGACGCTAAACTAGAAATAGAATTTAGTAATTTGAATATGCTTGAGGGTCGCATATCGCTTCTTCAATTTTCCCGCACGTCGCATCTAGACTCGTACGGCCTAGCGAAGGAAGACACATCACTATACGACCAATGGAAACCGAGCGACGATGATATGCGACAAGCGTTCGAATACTTTAGTCAGTTGGTGAACGACCTTGACGTTGCATTCAATCATGGCGGGGAAGGCGAAACGTTTGGCGTTACTCATCTATTGAACGGGGCCAAGGTTTCTGAAATTGAACCATTTTTAAACAACTTGGAATAACAAAGAAGGCGGCTGTAGGAGCCACCGACTTGTTAAAACGAAAGAAACTGAGGCACAATGAGTACTATGATATGCAATATCATTTTGATTCTTTATACGCTCAAAGTGCTGATGGTCAAAATTATTATGGATTACTCGATTTAATGCAATCCGATGAAAACATTCGATTAGCTTATCGTAATATTAAACGAAATACCGGCAGTAAAACGGCTGGATATGATGAATTAACGATTGAAGATATAAGTCAATTGTCCGTAGTGGAAGTTGTATCAACGATACAACGAATGTTTGAACGTTATACACCCAAAGCCGTTCGGCGGGTTTTTATCCCGAAGGCAAATGGGAAAACACGTCCATTAGGGATTCCGACCATTTGGGATAGATTTTTCCAACAGTGTATTCTTCAAGTGCTTGAGCCAATTTGTGAAGCAAAGTTTTACAAACATAGCTATGGTTTTAGACCGAATCGCAGTACACATCATGCAAAAGCTAGGTTCGAGACGCTCATTAATCGAGCGTGTTTATATCACTGTGTAGACGTCGATATTAAAGGGTTCTTCGATAATGTAAATCATGCCAAACTATTAAAACAAATGTGGTCGCTTGGTATTCGTGATAAGGCACTACTCTCTATTATCTCGCGTCTTTTAAAAGCTGAAATTATAGGGGAAGGATTCCCAACCAAAGGTACACCCCAAGGGGGCTTATGCAAAGCTTCGCATAATCCACCTTATGCAAAGAAGATGATTATGCAAAGTAATCGAAGGAAACCTTGTAAGTACGGTATTTCAATTTAATTTACTTTGCATAATTATTTCAAAAAAACTCTGGAGTCAATCCTGTTAAAGCAGGAAAAGTACAACAATCGGAACTAAAATAAAAAGTTCGGGTAGATTTTCAGGATTATTGAAGTAAGGGATCAAATATATTATGCAAAGTAAATAGGGACGATATCCTTTAACAATAGGATTGATACTGTTTACTTCGCATAATTACTTTCTTTGCATAAGGGGGGATATTATCGCCCCTGTTATCTAACATTGTATTAAATGAATTAGATTGGTGGGTTAGTAATCAATGGGAAAGCCTAGAAACACGAAAGCCATATAAATCGTATGCTGGCAGATACAATGCATTGAAAAAATCGAACTTGAAACACTGCTATATTGTAAGATACGCTGATGATTTTAAAATTCTTTGTCGCACTCGCTCACAAGCGATAAAAATGCATTATGCAGTGAAAGATTTTCTTCAAACAAGGCTTCACCTTGAAATTAGTGAGGAAAAATCAAAAGTGGTCAACTTAAAGAAAAACTCATCAGAGTTTTTAGGATTTCGTCTTAAGGCACATCGGAAGCAGACGAATAAAAGAACTCTTTACGTTGCACGATCACATATGACCAAAAAGTCACTCGATAATGCACAGATAAAGCTTAAACAAGCAATAAAGGTAATTCAGAAACACCAATCACCTGAAAATGTTTGGCGATTCAATACGGTAATAATGGGAATACAGAATTATTATTCCGCAGCATCGCACATCACATTAGACTTAAATAAGCTGAGCGGTCGTCTTAATAAAGCGTTATTCAATCGTTTAAGGGAAATGAGGAAAGAAGCAACGTTTCAGGAACTCACAAAAACCTTACAGAAACGGTATAAGGGTTATGAATGTAAACTTTATAAAATAAAAGGAATGGTACTTGTCCCAATTCATGCCCAACGTTGTAAGGTGAATCTTAATTTTTCTCAATCAATCTGTAACTACACTACCGTAGGTAGAAATAAAATCCACCAAAATTTGCGGGCAATTAATAAACAAGTACTCGCTTATGTGATGAAGCTATATATACCAAGTCGGTCTATTGAATATAACGACAATCGGATTAGCCGATTTATTGCACAATACGGGAAATGTGCCGTTACAGGAATTGAATTAGGACGGAACGATTGTCTCTGTCATCATAAAATACCATTTCATCTAACACAAGATGATTCATACGGAAATTTAATGATAGTATACCAACCTGTTCATCGTCTCATTCATATGAAAAATCAAGAGAAAATACAAGCGCTTTTAAATATGCTTAAGTTAAATGAAAAGCAACTTAAAAAGGTCAATGAATTGCGTGAGCAATGCCTAAACGAAGCAATCTGATTCTACATTTCATCTTGCAAATACATATAAATATTGAATGAATTGGATTAGTTGGAACGCCGTATGAAGTGAAAGTTTCATGTACGGTGTGAAGTGGGGGAAAAGCTGGCGATAACTTCAAAGGCTTACCTATCACTATAGACCCTTCGGCCAGCTACATTGAGCTTAACAATATTTCACCTAACGGATTTTGGGTGTGAATTTATTATTGCATTTTTACGCTGCACAAAAAAAAAATTTGCAAATCTTTAAGCTCCATTCAATGGTATTCAATCGTTCATCCATTATAGAATGAACTTCTTTTTTAGTTAGGTTGTTATTTGCAGATCAAATCTCCCTTTATAAAGTGTTAGGGCAATAAACTCTGACAACAAAAAAATATTGGGGGTAATTAATTATGGCATCAACAGCTCAAGAAATCATCGTATTCGCAGGCTTATACGACCACTTAATAACACTACAAACAAATCAAAATGGTTCTACGGTGGATGTATCTATTGCAGTGAAACAACAGGGGGGCGGTCATGGACAATCAGCAAATACGAACTGGACGATGTATCTGGAACGTGCAATCAATGACGCTTGGATTCCTATTGGCACTCGCACTGGTTATACATCGAATACTAGCCCATCTAATCGTGACTTCCCAAACATTCCTAAGGAAGATAATCCTTTACGAATTCGAATGGTGTACAAAGGTTTCAATCCCAATACTAACAAACCACAAGATTATCATCAAAACAGCAAAGTTTGGATTCGGTAATTGAATGTCGGGAGAAGGAATTATTCCTTCTCCTTTTTTTATTCGCGATAAATTAATCGGATATTTATAATCAAAATTCAAATGAGGGAGAGGCTCCTGAAGGTTGGCCATACATAGGAAACATTCGATACAAATTAGAATGTGCAAATTGAAGTATGGCAGAGTGTTGCGACAAAGAACGTAGGATTATGGTCAGACTCATCAATAACAAAGAATATGTTACATTTACATCGTGAGCCCTAGAAGATTTATGCGAATTGAATTCTATCGAAATAGCAACTACACAGAGCTTAATGGTGTAGTTTCCACAGGTCCATTTGAAAGAGAATTATTGATATAAGACAAAGATAATAACAAATTTGTAGTCCTATTGTTTATTTTTCAAGGGTTTCAACTTGATTCAACATCGACTTATAGCTCATGTCGGAAATACAAAAAAGGAAGAACAGTTACAACTGTTCTTCCTTTTTTGTATGGAGATATTCAAAAAAACCGGGGACATTATTGTCTATTTTACCTTCTTTAATTTTACGTATGATCATTTCTTTTAAATCTTGTTCAAGGTCTTTTCTATTATTTAAACTTGTTTGAGATAAAGAGGCTGCTATCTTAGGCTGAACTCTGCCAATAATAAATTCGATATCTTCTTCTTTTAAGTCTACCATTATTTTCTCTCCTTGGATGATAGTACGTTTGTTAGTTTATTAAGAGCAATTTCTAATGTCTCGATTTTTTTTTCAAACCGAATAAGAAGATAAACGGTTACAGCTATAGGAAAACCTAAATTGCTTATCATCATTATAGTATCTTCATACAACTTCCGACATCTCCTTTCTAAGTCTTGTAAGGGCATTTCTTTTAGCTTTAGTTACAGCCTGCTGAGATATCCCAAGAAATATTGCAACCTCAGTGTCTTTCATATTATCCATGTATATAAATTGCAATAGTGTTCTCTGCTTGTCAGTTAATCTTTGAAAAGCTTTGTATAGAACGGGGTCATTTATTTCATGTTCTAAGTTCCCCTTACAATCCATTTTATAATGCTGATGATCTGCTATTAACTCAATATTTCTGTAACCACTCTCGTTTTCTTTATCTATTGATAAAACAAAATTATTTCTGTGTTTTCTTTCTTTTATATCAAAATGCTTACTTTCGAAGTGAATCATTTTGATAAAATAGCTAATACACCGTATCTTATAAAAGTACTTTTTAAATTGCTTGTCCAACTCTTCTCTTGTCCCATTTGTCGGGTTTTCCATGTAGCTTCTATAAGTCTCCGCATTTTCATCTATTGACAGAAAATTATTTAAAACGTAATCGGTTTCGAACATAATTCTACCTCTTTCCTGTTGTTAAATATTCACATTCGTTTGGTTTAAAAAAACAGTTGTTTTAAAAAGAGCAATTACCTCTCTAAACAACAACTAAATAAGCAAAAATGAACTTTTTTATGATATATAATCTCATCTCTTAAAAAAAGCTGCTGGACATTGAAAAACGCCAGCTAGGAACGAATATTCGAAAAATCTATGGCCTATAGGTACCACACACCGTTATATGTGTAATGATTTGTGCGTTTTGTGACAGCATACAAGTGAAATGAGGAGCGATATTGACTTGAGGGTTTAATCAGGTGAACGACAAGAGTATGCAAATTTACTAATACCCTAACACCAATACACGCTGCCCTCATATTACAGCGAAGGTCGGTGTTTCTATATTCGACACAATATGCCCCAAAACCAATTCCCCTTTAGACAGCCCGCAAAACTCGTAAATGATACGCACCCTTCCCTCCACCACTAATCTATGGGGATAACGGGGGATCGACGTCATGAGTAGATTAAAACGACAATGAACTATTTGGAAAAGAACTTTGAGAAAGAATGTAAGCCATACTTATTTGGAGTTTATATTTAATTTAAAAAAACTCGCGTAACAAGACTAAAACCGTGGTTTTAGAGCTGTTGCACGAGGGTTCTCCGAAGTCGCCTTATATTTAATTTGTGAGTCAATTATACCGCGTTGTTACCAGAATGGATTTAAAATTAAATTACGATATTTTAAATGAATTTGCGATGCAAAATGTTGCGATACTTTGTTTCTTAAGTGAGTTTTAATTATTATTGAGCATTTGCGAAAGGGAAGAGCAAGAAACAGATCTTGCTGGATTTCGTTGGCGTAATTTCTCTCACTCGAGCCAAGTCCCTGAATTCACGGAATGGTTGTACCTCTTTGAACTTGGGAATTCTTAATTGAGTAGAATAGTAAAACACAAAACAATGCTCACCACTAAGGCGAGCATTGTTTTGTGTTTTACTATTTAATTCTTTCTTCAAGAACCAAAATTCCATAGCACCCGTCGATATAATCCACTCTTTCCTCCTGGTTTATGAAAATATTTAATGAAACCATTTTTAATCATGTGTTCAATTTCTTCGTTATTTGCAGTAGAAGGTTTGGTCTTGTTTTTCACAGTCTCCGGAGGGAACCCAAATTGATCTGCCGCCCTTTATGGCGTTATATAATCATTAATGTTAAAGATACTCTCATCCTCTGTGTCGATTGTTTACAGTCGAACTTTGTATTACCTGCCATCCAGTCCTGCAGGATTGGAAATTCTTAATCGAGCGTAACAACTTTTCATTGTTAACAGTTAAAAATATTTCATACCAATCGCTTCAATTACCACTTTTAAATTTTCACTGTCCAGTGAGTTGAATAGGGATTTGATGGTCGGGAATTGAATTTCACCTTCTATTTCATATAGATTTACATCATTAAACAATTGCCACGCAATTTCAAGCATTGCTCTTTCAGAATTCGACCATGCTTTCGACATATCTAATAATAATTCCTTATCAATATTGCAATCGTCTAATGCGGTCATAATTCCCTTTTTCTCTATTGCTGCAGCTACGAAGGCAAATGATTTGTAATAGGTGTCATCATTGTTCAATATGCTAGTAAATTGATTATATAATTCTTCATGATATTGGTTTTTATAAAACAATTTTCATACACTCCTCTTTTTTTAAGAATATTTATATTCCCCTAAAGATATTTTTCTTTTAAATAATTAACAAAATCTATTACGGGTGTTGCACAGTAACCTGTTGGGTTGAAATCTATAGTAGGGTACGATCTCATATTTGTTTTAACCGCTATCCCATGGCGCTCCAGGCTCTTTATATCTGAATTATAACACTTAACTAATGTGGATTGTGATGTTACTACTCCTGTTAGTTTGTCTATCCATCATACTCTAATGTAATTTTGCATTATTCCTAAAGTTTCGTAGTGGGTTTCTATATTATGAACTCGCTTGAATGCTATCCATTCTTTAACTCGATTCGCTGAATGATAGTACTGTCCAACAAATTTTTTGTGATTTTAAGGAGTTTATTTCGTCTTAGATTGTATGAAAAGTCGGTTAAAATCTTGAAAAATACGAAGTTGACCAAACTTAAAAGACTATTTTTTAATAAATTTTTGAATTAGGTTGTTAAAAATAAAAGAAAATCCCCTATATATAGTGTTGAGTGATTAGCTAATCAATAACAACAAAAATCATATTATATTAGGAGGAACTACATTATGGCATGTTCAAAAGGTTTTATACAACTAGCATCAAGTGCTCCTGTTGTCCACACTTGTACTAGTAATAGTGGGTCAACTGTTAGTGTTACACTAGAGGGGGCAGGGGGCGAGAAGACGCCGTTCAACGGTGTTGTACGCTTAATTCTACAACGTGAAGCATCTAGCACGGATGCGTGGGTTCAAGTCGATTCTAAGGACATCGGTGCGTGGAACTCTAATGGCGCTAATAAGAACTCTTCATTTTCTAACGTTGCATCAGGTTACACTTATCGAATTGTCCCGGCATTTTACATTAACACCAACTATACAAACCCGGCTGGTGGGAGCGCTACTCACATCTTTTACAAGTAATAATAATTAAAACGAAAGCCTCCCGATTAACTGGAGGCTTTCGTTTTTTCGCTGTTATTTTACATAATCGAGTTGATATGGTATTTTTGTAGGTAATTCTCAAAAGAGGTGGTAAAAAAATGAAGTTGATTCATATTTTAGTTCTAGTTGTTTTGACGGCGATGTTGAGTGTAGGCGGTACGTTTTTAATTATGGAAAAGAACTATGCAAAAGAAGAGTCTGAACGCGCTGAGAATGGATTAGTTAGCAATTCAAAAGAAAGCGAAGAAGATAAAAAAGAGAAGTTTGTATCGATAGTGGATACGTCAGGTATGGGGTGGGAAACTCCTTTGTTTTCTCAAAAGATAGATGTATGGAAAAGTGGAGACGAACCCTTCGTTTACAGTTTAGTAGAAGATGTGATTCAACAGATGTCGCACCAAAAGATTGTCGCCAAATCGAAAGAAGGTTCGATTATGATAACGCCGGAAAGAATTGACATTTTGATACAGATGGTCGAAGAAAATAAAGATTTATATGAGCATCATGAAACGTATCTAGATATATTAAATCGTTGGAAAAAAGGTGATTTTTCAACAGTTGATGATGACCATAATCTTTTAATGGTTATGCAAAAATCGAAACTACCTGAAGGTTTAGCTACAGGAATAGCTTCAAAGGAACAAGAGATAAATTATATATTCAGAGTTTTCGCCAAAGAGGTAAGTGAAGTCTTTGGAAGTAGCGAAATAGAATAAAGTCAGTAAAAAACCTGCTTATAAATTAGAGGCCACTGAAAAAGTCCTTTCACGGTAACTTAAGCTAGTGAACCTACTCAACACGCTTCGGCGCTTGCGGATGCCTCCCACCATAAGCCGGGCAGAAAACCACTGCCAGTCTTATGGCTCCGGCTACCGCTGTAAGGCGCCTACGCTGAAAAATCGAATTTCATAAGTTCATCCTATTTACATGAAGCACACCATTTCTTGATTTGATTGAGAAATGGCGTGCATTTTTGTTGTATAATGAAAGGACTAAATTCAGGTGGTGTCCCGATGATTTCCAATCAAGAATCCCTTAACCTCAGTCCATATATGGCGATCTATGATATCGTTGTGCCAAAAAATAATAGGCTACGTCTAATTGGTGAGCTTGTCGATTTCACGGTCTTTCTCGAAGAATTGGCAAGTAAGTATTGCCATGATAACGGTCGCAATGCAGTACCTCCGATTCGTATGTTTAAATATTTATTGCTGAAATCCATTTTTGATTTGTCAGATGTGGATATTGTCGAGCGTTCAAAATATGATATGTCTTTTAAGTATTTTCTTGATATGGCACCGGAAGATGAAGTTATTCATTCTAGTTCATTGACAAAGTTTCGTAAGCTTCGTCTCCACGACGTAGGTTTATTAGACATGCTAATTGATAAGACTGTTGGGATTGCTTTGAAAAAGGCTTGATTAAAAGTAAAACAATTATCGTGGATGCTACGCATACGAAATCACGTTATAACCAAAAATCCGGGAAAGAATTTTTAATGGAGAAATCGAAAAACCTCCGAAAATCGGTCTATCAGTTTGATGAATCGATGAAGGAAAAGTTCCCTGCTAAAACGACTTCTAACGAAGTTCAGCATGAGCTAGACTATTGTCAAAAAGTCATTGGAGTTGTTGAAAAGGAAGCACATATTGCTCGAATTCCCGCTGTTCAGGAAAAATTAAATGTCTTAAAAGAAATAGTGGAAGATTATACAGAGCAGCTTCATTTTTCCGCAGATCCAGATGCGCGTGTCGGTCATAAAACGGAGGACTCTTCTTTCTTTTGTTATAAAACGCATATTGCGATGAATGATGAACGAATGATTACGGCAGCGATTGTGACAACAGGGGAGAAAAGCGACGGGAAATACTTGCAAGAATTGATTGAGAAAAGCCAGGGCACGGGTATGGAAATTGAAACAATACTTGGGGATACTGCTTATTCTGGAAAAGATAATATTCTCTATGCCAAGAAAAATGAACTTGAACTTGTATCGAAATTAAACCCTCAAATTACACAAGGATGCCGTACGAAGGAAGATGAATTTGAGTTCAATAAAGATGCGGGGATGTATGTTTGTAAGGCTGGACAAATGGCTATTCGAAAGGCTCGTCAAGGTAAGAAGAATGTCGGAAAAAATCAGCGGGACATCTATTATTTAGATGTAGAAAAGTGTAAGGTTTGTCCATTTAAAGAAGGGTGCTATAAAGATGGTGCCAAAAGTAAAACCTATTCGGTGACGATTAAATCGACGGAACATAAGGACCAAGAAGCGTTTCAAAATAGCGAGGAATTTAAGGAGAAAGCGAAAGCCCGTTATAAAATTGAAGCGAAGAATAGTGAATTAAAGCACAGACACGGGTATGATGTAGCCACTTCCGCGGGTCTATTTGGTATGCAGATGCAGGGGGCCATGGCTATATTCGCAGTGAATCTCAAACGGATACTAACCTTGATGAAGGAAGAAGAGTGAGAAATACTAAAGAAAAAGGCAACATTTCAATCCGTCTTGTAAAATTTAAAAACGTAAGTTTTTCAGTGGCCTCATAAATTATAGGCGGTTTTTTTTTCAAGAAAAATATAGCTAGGAAGTGTTCCCTCGTTCCCCCATAAAGTACAAATTTGCTATCTCTACTTTGTCTTTATGTTGTTTGTTATGTTATCACCCAAACTCATTAGGTGGCGCTGCCCCCTATCCCCCGAAAATCTTATAACATTAAGATAGGTGAGAAAGTTAAAGTCTATTTTTTACTTGGTTCATATTGCGTATAACGCATGTAAACTCGCCGTTGACGACTTACCCAACTTCAGATATCTATTGCATTATCAACAATTTCATTCGTTTTTTTAAGAAATCATTTGAAATTCTGTCTTTCAACGATTTTTTAAAAGTACGCATTATGAAATTGATTCAATCAACAAAGGAAAATAGATTTCACGTATTTAATTTATAAGACAGCATTTTACGCAAATAGAACCATGTAGGTGTTCCTATAAGCACTTTACCCACTTTTCTGTATAATTCCAATTGAGATAAACCGTCTATGAACGACACGAATGCTAACTAGGAACAACAAATTTAACCAAATTTAATAATCGCAGCTAATAAATATCCCCAGAAAAAAGAGCTATAAATTAGCCCTTCAGTATTTTTCTATATTTAATTTTCTAAAGGTATTTCTCAAAACTGTTCCTCAGTATTGCAGTTTAAATCCTGATGTATTACATATGTATTACATTCCGTGCCCGGCAAGTAATGGTTATTCGTAACGCCTGTCACGATAAATACGTTCAAAGAAGTGAATCGAAAAATTAGTACTGGCTCACTTCTTTGGTTTCTTTTTTAGTGTAATACCATATTTTCCGCACTATCTCGAATGCCTTTAGCGTGTACTTGAACAGTTTTCTCGAACAAAACGAACACCACCAACCTGTTATTTTCAATATGGCCAGATTGATTGATTCGTATAAATAAGACTCCCCCACTTCTCAAATGGTGGTATTATCCTCGGGACAATAAGACAGTGTCCCAAGGATATCTTGAAGTAGGGATGGAATTAAATGAGAGGAAACCTAACAACCAAAGCGGGGTATTATGTTAAAATTCAGAGGAGCTTACTACTGTATGCAAATATGTATGGAAAAGAGGTATCCTTTATGAATCGTGAAAAATTGCTTGTAGAAAGTTATCTTACTCAATCTCTTACATCTTATAAAAAGTTTATGGATATTGAAAAAATGCCTAGTTATGAACTTATTTTAATTGAAGATGAATCAAATCAGACTAACTTCAATGTTATTGCATCTCATAATTATGATGTTGTATCTGATAAACACACTCTAAAGGTTAGTAAGGATATTGTTAAAGGTAACCAAGATTATATTATATTTCACGAGTTTACTCATATGTATGATGTAATCACTTATTCAGCCAAGGACCTTAGGTTATATGCTGCTAATCGTGGTTTTACGGAGTATCATGCTGCACAAATAGAATTATTAAAATTGTTAGGAGTAGACTCTATTGATGACAAAATATCTTTTTCTCTAACACAGCCCATTGAAACATTCACTGGAAATACAACCGTATTAGAATATGTTTTGGAATGCCGTAATGGAACTAGACAGCATATTTCAAATGAAAATTTTGCAGATAATATTTATCCACTTAATAATGTACTAGGCATGATTTTTAATCATCTTGGACGTGTCTCCATATGCCAATTGTATGCTAATGACTTCGAACTTTATAGAGATGAATTAAAAAATATGGAATGTGAAACAGCATTTTTAGGAAATGATTTTTTAGAGATGACTTCACTAGCTAATGGTTTTTTAGATGAAACGACTGTAAGAATATTAGGTGAATTATACATTCCGTTTATGTTTGATTTAATTGAAATACACAAGATAAAATTCTAGGTCTTATTTATTTTTTACTAGCTTTTTATTTCAGATGAGTAAGAATCACAAAGAAGTGAGTCGGGATTTGTTCCTGACTCACTTCTTTGGTTTCTTCTTTAGTGGAATACCATATTTTTTCGCATTATCTCGAATGCCTTTCGCATGTTCCTGTACAGTTTTCTTGGTCAATTCGTACACCTCCTAACCTGTCACATTCAATATGGCCAGAATGATTGATTAGTATACATAAGACTCCCCCACTTCTCATATGGTGGTATTATCCTTGGGACAATAAGACAGTGTCCCAAGGATATCATGAAGATAGGAGGGAATTAATTGAGCGGGAAAGGGCAACTAAAGATTAGGAAAGTACGGAGTGACAAAAAAACGGACGTAAAACCCACTGTTTTAAACGCTCTTGCTAATACAATTGAACGACTATCTTTTATTACAAATACACCGATTTGGAGTGTTATAGAAAAGATCTGTATTAATGGAATCGGACAAAAGAAAGTTGTTAGTTATTTGTCTCAGAACTTTCGTCGAACTGTTCGTATAGACAATACACTATATTTAGGTGACATAAACAGAGTATCTGTAAAAAAGAGGATGCCCGCCGGTGAGACAGAACGTTTATCGACACAGTTCAAGGCTGATATGATTGAAAAACTTGCTGTACTAGCGTATGCATTGAATTGTTCAGTTGCCAGAGCTTGCGCGCTGCTACTCGATGCCAGCTTGAGAGATGGCGATTATATTAATGAATTTGTACGGGGATACCTAGAAGAAAATATAGATGAAGAACGAATGAAGGAACTGAAGAAGGTACTGAAGTATATTAACACCGATAATCCGTACGAAGAAGAGTTTTCCTGGGCTTCATTGTTATCGTATATGATCGACGAAGTGAAGGATAGTGCACTCAAGATTCAGGATACGGTAACGGAGTTCATCGTACATCACTGGAAAGAATAAATTAAAAACAGGCGACTTTTACGATTGCCGCCTGTTGCTGAAAGATACTTCATTATACAAATTGAAGAGTTCCTACTTAACGGAGAAACTAACCATATCCTCTTCTCTTGCAGTAGCATTAAAATGCTACATAACGTAATGGATTTACGGCGCTTGGCCCGCTGACTGAATAATATCCAACATGAAATTCGAAATGAAGATGAGGACCTGTAGACAATCCAGTACTCCCCATATTACCAATCGATTGTCCCCTACTGACATTTTGACCTGCGATTACATTAATATTAGATAAATGGGCATAGACAGTCGTATACACTTCGCCACTTACTACATGAGTTATCATAATCATATTCCCATAGGTACTATGCCAACCCGCTTGGGAAACAACTCCAGTGCCTGCAGCGGCGATAGGGGTACCTTCACTGTTAGCAATATCCAAACCTCTATGCTGCTTAACCGTTCCTTTTATAGGATGCGTGCGCATTCCAAATTGGGAGGAGAGTCTTCCAGTCGCTGGGCTTGTCCAAGTACCAGTTGTCGATGAGGAATTCGGATAGTAGTCCACAATATTAGCTTCGCAATTCATTGTCAGCCCACCAAATGATTCGACGTTCTTTGTCACTCTTGGAACCCAGTATTCATTAAGTCCAAGTGGATCGTTGGCGGCGCCAAGCGGAGCATACGCACTCCCTAACTCCTGGATTGTGTCCCGTCCCTCTTTATGTATGAGGCGGTTTAACGTTTTCCCCATTGATCTCAATCCATCTTCAAGTGAGTCGAACTTAAGTAATGATGACCAGTTACTACTTGGATCCATTAACCCCCCTGGATTATTATAGTGAACAACTGCATTTGATTTTCCGTTCCCCGTTTCTTGGAATGCAATAGCTGCCATTACTACCGGATCGATGTTATATTCATTTGCAATCTCAATGAACAGATGCTCGTTCCCTATTAGAACGCCTGCTTTGTTAAACTGCTTAACGAATCCCCCCTCATCTAATTCACCATCGGCTTGACAAAATGAAGACGTAATGCGATTTTGCTCTTCGCGGAAAATACGCTGTTGTTCCTCAAGTATTTCTTTTTCAACATCTAAACTCATCTTATGTGTTTCTTCATACTCTTCTTGTAGCTCATTTCTTTCGTTCCTTAATTGCTCTTGTGCAACTTCCAAATCATCAATGAGCCGGTCTTTTTCAGCTCTTAATGAATCAAGGGAAGAACGCTTTTCCTGTAATTTAGCTTTATTGTCTCTCTGAGCTGTTAGTCTTTGATCGAGCTTTTCTCGAATCGCCTGCAGTTGTTCTTGATCAGACATCTGTTGCTTCATAATATTACGGTCTGCATCAAGTAGTATTGTGACTGAAGTGAATCGATCAATGAAATCCGAAAAGCTATTTGCTCCAATAAGTACGTCAATATAGTTAACAGAACCACCATTTACCTGTATCGCACGTACACGCTCTCGTAGCACTATGTCTCGTACAGCAGTTTTATTTTCTAGACCAACAATTGAGTTATGCAAGGTCTCGATTTCTTCTATGGCCTTTAAAATCACAGACTCAAGAGGGGAAATTTCATTATCCAAATCATCAATTTGATGATTCATGGATTGGATTTGAGAAAGTAATTCTTCCATTTTCGATTTATTCGAATCCATTGATGTTTCTTTACCCTGGATACTTGATTGTATGTTTTTTTTCTTTTCATCTAATGACTTTTTTTCACCTTGTAAGTTTGTAATATCTTCGGCAAATACTAGAGGCGTGTTGAGGACAAAAGAATATAGTAGTATTGTAATCAAGAAGGTACTCTTCCACCTATAATTTAATCGATTAGCGAAAAATAATCGCAAAATTCTACCTCCTTTTAAAAGGAATAAATACCTTTTAGTACAACTTTTATATTTTCACAGAGTTCAAATTCTATTTTAGTAATTTGGTTCTATTTAATGGAGAATTTAATTGGTTTTATTTAGAATGCGAACCTTCACCAAGCATTAGGGTGTCCCTGAATTTCTACAATTGATCGATTTATGGTTCAAGCCATACTTTTGTCGTAAAAAAAATTGACGAGAATAACATGAGAGGTACATAAAAGTTTGACAGATTCTTTGTTTGAGTGCCGTAAGAAACTCTTTTCAAAAGTCGGCCACAACTATCACATTGAAAACATAAGTTGTGATGAATTTCCATCGCATTAAACCAATAATTCATTTTCAATCCGCACTTACATTTTTGCATTTATGTCTCCACCTTTCCTGCATTGATAAATGAACAATCCAATATAACCAGCAATTATACTAATTAGTTGTCCTAATAGCCTTTTTCAAAACTACTAGTAAAATTCCATAGAGTATTCCTGAGTAGATGAAAAATGAGAATCCAATATCCCTTAAAAATAAAATAGTTATATTTGGTGTTTCCAGGAAAAGATGAACTACGCCAAATATAAGAAAAACTAGATATGAGGGAAACAGTATATACCAAACAGTTCGCTTCATAATAGGATGGTCATATTCAAGCCATTCATGAAATGCACGGGTCATGATAAAGCTACAAAGAACTATTAAAATGAGGTCTAGTGTATTATTAAGCATCAATTATTACCGCTCCAATTTAATATGAAATTTATGAGAAGTTATAGAAGTTATTTTCGATTGGTACAATTGACTCTGCAAAGCACTTTCTAAATTCATCAATATTGCTTTTGTTTACCGCCCCAAAATTTCTGATGAATATGAACTTAAACGGGTTGGCGGCATAATTTTCAACTTCCCTTAAACTTAAAAGTGAAGACACCTTATAAATTTCTTTATTCCAAACTTCACAGTTATCAATTTTCTCAATTAAATCAACGTATTTGTTCCTTTCTGTATTCCAGCTTGCAAATCCTTGTACTGCGTGGAACGGCGATTTCGTGATTTTGATTTTCACATTTCCAATTCCACAACATTTTTCAAGATAAGCACCGTCAGCATTTAGTTGAAAAAAAGTTGTTTTAAACTCTGCTAAATTTAAAGTTGTACGTAATCGATGGAGTTGTAAAGCATCCCCTATCTTTTGGTTAAATTTTTTTGCTGAATGAGTATCTTTAAATACACCACAAGCTCTTACTTCAATTGCATCAATTATTTTTAACACTCACTATTTCCTCCTTAACCTAAATTTCATGGATTTTGATTTTATGTTACCTGTACATATCCGAATAAATTCTTGAGTAGTTTGCTTCCTATATGCAATTGCGGTATCTAAATACGTGCCAATAATAAATCCAAGTATGCCGCCTCCAGCTAATGAAAGAAAAAATTTAGAAGGGTTTCAATTAACCCAATCGACTGTGTAACAAAGTAGCTGCAAAATTGCTACCTGATATAAAGAAGATAGATGTGAATACATATCTGATATGGGGTGATCACTTTGAATTTAGGTCCACCCTTACGGTATTAGTCACAGAGTTATTTACCCTTATCGATTTATTTCTTGGTACTTCTTTGTTAAAAACATATTCTTCGTGGATAATTTTTCTTTGATAAAGTATTTGATTTCTAGCAACGTCTTCCTTGTTCAATGCCTTGACACTCCCTTCAGTACATTTTAATATCACACAAACAGTGAATGAGAAAAAATTGACTTCTGAACCTACAATTCAATGCTTTCATGATGTAAAATACAAAAAAAGAACCTCACATAAATACCTGAAAAGGTATCCACGTGAGGTTCTCCCTCGAGTGATTTGTTAATTAAATTCTATTTTAATCATACGAAAGGATTAGTTGGTTGTCAACCAATATTCATATGGTGACAGAATAGGATTCCCCTTTTAACAATGAGTGTAGAGGCTTCTCTTATTTAGAAGTTCGCGCTCAAGATAGCTGTTGAAAATGCTTGGCTTTATTATACCCTGGCCACTGTAACATAACTTTTTTCTTTTAGAAAAATGCCCCTAAAGCAGTTATTACTTTAGGGGCATTTAGGAAAGAACTTTTTTGTTAAGTAAAGATCTTTTTTGTCATACTACACATTAATGTGTTACGGACGATTTATAATCATCATAACTCGATTGATCACCATGATAGAAAATGACATCTCCATCAATCAATTTAAAATCACGATCATATGGATCGATGAAATTGTATTTAAACCCTTCCATTTTCCACTGATTCGCCAATGGACCTTTATGATACTGCAAATGTGGTTTTTCGGTATTCTTATTATCTATCGTTTCAATGTTGAAATTCACGATTACATAGCCGTCTTGAAGAAAAATAGGTGACTTCTTCGTAAGACGATGTTCAACGCCATATCCCGCAATATCAGGATGAAGGAGCGGATCAACCACGTAGATATCAGCTGGTAAACTGTATTCGCCGTACCACTGCTGTTCTCGCGCTTTGGCATCTTTAGGTGAAACCATTGAGCCAGATGGCACTTGGTTTTCATCTGGTCCAATTAACGTTCGGAGGTTCCAGTTAAGAATCTGGTTACCATATGGACCGGTCTTAGTTGCTCTTTTCGAATAGTCGCGTTCAAAGTTTCGAATAAATGTTGATTCTAACGATTCATCTACAATAGAACGGAAACCATATTCATCTGGATTACGATAAGTAAACTTAGATGTGTCATAAAGCTGTTTCTGCTCCACATTTCGAAGAGGCTCATTTAACTTAACTTCTCTGTATTCCAAATCTTTTTCAGACCCGATTTTAGTGAAGTATTTGGCATCAGTATGATAGTAAATATCGACAGGACGACGGCCAGTACCATCTTTATTCACAAAATAGAACGATGGTGTAATTCTAATTGCATCATCCACATTCCACATGTTGCCCTTGGTTTTCATGTCGAATTTGAATTGATAGCCCGTTTTGACAGCAACGTTCTTATATCCTTCTGGATGGCTGCCCTGTCGTATAGGCAATGCGAAAGGATCTTCATTGCCACGAAGCCCACCATCAATCGCATTCTTACCTACCCAATAGTTGTTACCTGTATGCTCTATTAATCCTTCCTGTTTCCGGAAGACAGAACCCCATTGGTAATCAAGAATGTCGGTAACACGGAAATCGTACAACCTACCAACTACATCTACTTCGATTGTATCGTATGCGATATGATGCTGCATGACTTCATCCGGAGTACGGTAATCTAGGTTTAAGTTTGCATGATGTTCCTGCATTCCTTCTGATAGATTATTTTTCGGTACATCTTGCGGTTTAGCTCCTGGCGCATTAATTGCAATTGAACGATATTCAACAGTATAGGGACCTTCAGGAACCCACACTGGTAAGTAGAACGTCGATGCTTCAATACTTTTCGGAATCTTTATCCATGTGCCTTTCGGATAGAAACCTTCTTTTGTTTCCGTATAAACATCAAACGGAAACTTGACTTCTTTCTCTTCTACATATTTCAAGAAATCTCGTTCTCCATAACCTGGTGCAAGTCCATCATCCAAATGCTGACCGCTTGTTGGAAGCTTAACTGTAAACGGACGATCAAGAATGAACGCGTGTCGATCCTTGTTTGGATTTGCTGGTGTTGAACGTTCCGGTGGATTCGTTCGTTGGTCATGTTCTTTATCATCTGAAGCTCTCGCGTACATAACGACTGGCGTGTGCACTGTTACCGTGTTAATTTTTTCCGGTGAACATCCTGTAAATGAAAGACCGCCGCCTGACGCATTCCCGTTAGGACCGCTTACACACGTCCCGGGATTCGGATTAGGAATCGGATCGGGTTTTGGATTTGGATTTGGCGAAGTAATCGGCATTTTTATTACGGCGATTGTACGAACCGTCTCGTTGCCTGCCTTGTCCTTTGCATACACGGTATATGTTCCATTCTCCGTTACATTGAATATGTTACCGCTTAAAATAGTACCCTCAGTTTCGAAGTATGAGGCGGCCCTTCTTCCAGCAGCATACTTCTTCACATCAATACCGCTCCCAACATCATTAATATCTGCTGTTATCACAACATGGCTCTCAGTAGCTGCATCCGTCAAAACAATTGTTGGAGGTGTTTTATCGATGTTTGTGACTTCAATACTACTTTCTTCAGACATATTTTCTGCTCTGTCTTTTGAACGAGCAAACACTGTATTATTGTTCACCAATTTTACTGGTTCTCTATACAGTCTCCAAGCACCATTTTCCCCAATTTTATATTCCTTCTCAAATGCATCAGATGGATAAAAAATCGTTACAAGAACATCTTGATTTGTTGGGGTTGATGGATTTATAGAAAATGTCGCTTTTCCAGGTGCAACTCTATCAATGTTACTAATTGTGATAGTTTCTACCGTTTCATTGCCGGCAGTATCCCGAGCATAAACTGTATATGCTCCATTATCTGTAACAATAAATTTGTTTCCTGGTAATATCTCACCGGCTGTCGCGAAATATTCAGCATTTCTCGTTCCTGCAGCATATTTTTTCTCAGCAATTTCAACGTTATCTGTAATATCAGCCCGTATTGTAATGTCTACATTAACAGGTCTTTCAGGAGTTTGACTTAGTACAATAGTAGGCGGAATCTTATCAATGTTACCGATATTGATAGTTTCGACTGTTTCGTTCCCTCCTAAATCCTGAGCATAAACAGTATAAGTATCATTCTCACTTACTTTGAAATTCGGAACTAACAAATCCGTTCCGCCATTTTTAAAGAATTCAACAGATTGATTACCCTTGGCCCACTTTTGTACAGGTACGTTAGCTTCGTAATCGAACGTCACTTCATATTTATAAGTGTCTGTGTAAGTTCTTGTATCCTCTGCAGGTTTTGTTACATTACCTTTGTATCTGTATACATTACTAACTGTTCCTGGTTTACTGACAGTGCCACTTGCATAAAGGCTGTAGGCAATCGAGCACTGCATATTCACACCATAATTATGAGAATAACAATTATCACCACCTGGGTACGCTGTGATTTGTACTGTTCCAGTGTATCCTTCAGCATCACTATAGGGTGTAGGTCCTTGACTGAAGTGTTGTGTAATACTAGTTATACGCATTGGCTCCCATGTTGTATTAGTGTAGAGTGCAGTGGCCCATCCTTCCCCATAGTATTGGTTTACTAATACTTTACTCGGTCCCGGAATGTTGTTTGTACTATATAAATACATTTGCAAGTTACCTTTATATCCGTCAACGTTATAACTTGAACTTGGTTGTCCGGTTACAAATTTTGTTTCTTCAGGTATATAACTTCCACCTGTTTGTTTTTGTCCTGATGGGTTACCTCCAGAAGTTTTCACAGTAACCTTTTCTCCGTCTACACTAACAATTTCAACGTTTCCTGTATCAGCCTTAGCCCCATTTAACTTTTTCAATCCAGGGATAGTAAACGTTTCTATTTGAGTGCTCACTATACTCTCTGACGTGTTAACCTTCCTTTTTTCATTATCCTTAATGTCCGCCGCTATTGTTACATCTTGATTCGTAGGCGTAGTTGGATCTGCTGTCAATTTGATGACAGGGGCATTAGTGTCAATATTACTAATCGTGATTGAGCCGATTTCTGACCAGTTGCCAGCTGTATCTTGACCTCTTGCTTCTACTATACCCTTATCAGTCATAGGTACAGCGGACGTATACAATGTCCAAGCCCCACCGTTAATCCGATAGTGCTTGACGCTTGCATCAGATGGATAGGTAATGGTGACAAAAACATTTCCGTTTGTCGGACCTGATGTTGATGCGGAAAGTATAGGTGTTGCAGGTGGTATTCTATCAATGTTGGTGATTGTAATTGTTTGAATAGACTCGTTGCCCGCTTCGTCTTTTGCATAAACAGTGTAGACACCATTCACCGATACTTTGAACGAAGAGTCTAAGAATTCATTTCCACCTTCATTAAAGAAAGATATATTTTGATACCCACTCATCCACTTCTTAACCTGAATGTCACTTGAATCTTCAATTTCAGCAGTAATCGTGACATCTTGGTTTGTCGGGGTTGTAGGATTTGCTGTTAATTTAATTGTTGGTGGGATATCATCAATGTTTTTGATTGTTATCGTTTCTACTGCATCGTTACCAGCTACATCACTTGCGTAAACAGTATAAATTGCATTTTCACTTACTTTAAACGCGGATTCAAAAAACGACTTCCCATTTGATTTAAAATAATCCTTAGATTGTTCCCCTTTAGCCCATTTTTGAACAGGGACAACTTTCTCAAAATCTAATGTAATTTCATATTGGTATAAATCATCGTATGTTCGTGTATCCACTGCTGGTTTTGTTACATTACCTTGGTATTTATACACTCTAGTGTCGGTTACAGGTCTAGTAACATCCCCTCGATATTTATAGATTCTGGTATCTGTGTCAGGTTGTCTTACTGTCCCAGAATATAGACTATATTGGTAGGTTTGTGACATAACGGTCCTACCTGTTGAGAAATGCCCCCCGTTTGTGAAAAAGTACTCATAGGCTATACCTCCGCATGAATTACCCCAGTTATAACCCGGAGTATAAACAGTCGGTGAACCACCAGCCCATTTAGTGGCTTGTATTCCCCTCAATGGGTTGTTTGAGTTTGAACATTTTTCATTTGCATAAGCATAATCTAATATTGTGTCCATACTTATACTGTTAGGGAATTTAACTCCACTATTATATTCTTCGATAGTCATAAAGAAAGGATAATAATATACCCATTCACTTAACCATCCCGAGTACCCCTGTGCGTCACTATAAAATGGGGTTAGGAAGCTATTAATACTTTTTTCGCTACCTGGGGTTAACTTACCACTATACAAGTATTTCGTTAGATTTCCCTTATACCCACCGACATCAAAAGTTGGTGTCGGATGATCTGGGATATATTTAGTATCTTCGCTCAAGTATTCTCCACTGGCTACATACTGTGTTAGAGTTCCTTTATATCCCCCGACATCATAATTTGCGGCTGTCTGTTCAGTCACGTATTGGGTATCTGCTGGTGTATATTCCCCCCCAGTTTGCTCTTGTCTAGTCCTTGCACCTCCAGATACATTAACTGTCACTTTATCTCCATCTACATTTACTACTTCTACATTTCCGGTACTTACTGAAGCTTTGTTTAACTTTTTCAAACCCGGAATTGTAAATGTATGTGTTTGTGTGATGCTAGTGCTTTCGGGTGTCTTGAAATTTCCCTTCTCAAGGTCGCGAATATACGCCGAGATTGTTACATCTGTAGCTGTAAGCGTGGTAGGGCTTGCTGTTAAAGATATGTCAGGGGCGGTTTTATCTATATTATTTAGTGAAATTGAACCAATTTCTGACCATTCCCCTTCAGAAT